>NZ_JANSIL010000075.1:0-60686 GCF_047462015.1 Synechococcus sp. R5-13
ACGTGATCGAGCTGCTCTGGGATGCCTGTAGCGGCTTGCTGGAATCCCTGGTTCCCGGGATCCAATGCCCACCGTTGCCCCCCCGTGCTTGAGAGCTTGTGTGTTTACTTATAGTCAATTCAAATGGCGATGAGACGGTAGCCAGTACAATAGCTCCGTTCGCGATAGTCATTCCGAATAAGTCTGGGACATTTGCCCTGCCTTCGATCTCTAACCGGCCAACACAAACATACCCCTTATCTGTCTCCCAAAGCAGACTATGGGAACCTGGGATCCCCAAGTTGCTTTCCTGCAGTCTGAAACAACCATATATCCTGGCCCAGAGGGATCCTCATCTAACTTAATTGCCTCTATTTCCGATGCTGCTCCGGCAATTTGTCGGATTCATCCTCATCAGCGTTTTGTGCAGATCGGGATCCACATAACTCCAGACACCGCGCCTTTGCTTAGGTACGGGCTGAGAAGGGAACTTCCGGCTCCTCCGAGCCAACGATGTACGGGTCGTCTCCAAACGAAGTGTATTCGCTGTAGAGCTCGTCAGCAGTCATGCTGGGCCGCAAAGCCTCAATCAAAAACTCGTCGACGATACGCTTACAAGCGGCAATTGCGGCTTCGAGGGTCTCAAACTTTCCGTACTCGTACTCTTTATATTTCTCCACATAGTGGAAGTTGTCGGCAACCACCACAGTAAATGGGCGCGCTGGATCGGAGCCGGGCATGAGGTGAGGTCTAATGCTGCTGTTACTTCCGACATTATACATTTCTCTTAAGGGTTTATCAATTGTCGAAGAGAGGTTTCTAATAAAATAAGATCTTCTTGAATCGTTTGCCAGATGATGGACAAACTCACTTGAAAATACTCATGGATCACAATATTCCGCATTCCCCGCATTTCGTCCCATGGAATTTCAGGATGCGAAGCCTCCACCTCTGGTGGAATGCCGCGAACTGCTTCACCAATAATTGCAAGATTATACAAAACTGCCCCAACTGTCTTTCGATCGACTTGAAATTCATCGAACGTGATGTCTTTTATAAACTCTCGGATCTCTTCAATCGCAGCTAGCACGTCTCTTACTCTGTTCTGCCAATCTCTAGAAGGCACGAACCACCTCCCGGAGAACGGATTCTTGCAGATAGGGCTTGAGGGAGTCAGGCGTACCTAGATCAACCGGACTCTCTAAAATTTCCTCTAGATATCGTTTCAAGCGTACAAAAGTGAACAATCCAACTGGACGGTCAAACTCTACTAGCAGATCGATATCACTGTCTGTTTGCGCTTCATCCCTTGCTACTGAACCAAAGAGCATTAGAGACTTTACGCCAAAGTCCTTCAGAGTGTTCTGGTGATTTGCCAGTAATGTAAGGACTTCCTGTTTTTGCATTACCCAACCCGCAATGAAAAGAAAAGTCCATTAGGAATTATAGCTCACCTATTTCCTCTCAATTACGACTCAAACAAAGATTCATAACGCTTTGCAGGTCGCAGGCACAGTTGAGCCGAGGCACACCTTGCAGAGGACAGGGATCCCTGGGTTCCCGCAATGAGGGCATTTGAGCTTGCTCATCATCTTGTCTCTGGGTACATCTAACGGCACGCACATCTTGCCTTGCCATTAACAGCCAGTTCAAGAAACTTGTCGTCTTTGGGATCACGACACGTCGCCACGCGCTCTACAATCTCCACCAAGACGCCATCTCTAACAAAAGTGCTCAAGAACTCCATCCGTTCTTCCTCGGTTATATACCTTTCAAATCCTTTGCGCCGCAGGACATCGCTCAATTCTTCAACGGTCACACGTGAGATAAGCAATTTGCCTCTCTGTGTTGCCCTGTCAAAGACTTGACGAGTGACAGAACATCTCAACAGGAGCGCACTGATAACAACATTGGTATCAAAAACAAAGCATGGTTCATTCGACATTCAGCAGAGATTCCAGTATCTCAGGAGTTAAGCCACGCTCCTGTGCTTTTTGGCTGATTTCATCTATGACAACCTGGAGGGGACGCGGTGGTACGATGAGGTCGCGCAGCCAAAGGTTAAGTAACAACTGAAACTTTCTTTGCAGGTCAGCAGGAATTTGACTGTAAAGTCTCGCTGTATCTGCATCCAGAGGAATGGTAATCACTGTGTTCATCTTTCCAACTCCTCGATGTTGGATATTATTACACTTGAGATTAAGTCGCGCTGGCTAACGGCTAAGCTCACCTGCTACTAACAGCTTTAGGAACTGCTCAGAACATAACACTGGGTCAGGTGCAGCGACTCGTTATGTTGTGTAGATTTTACACCGATTGCCTTTGCTACCTGCAGACCCCAGCGCCCCTTCATCAACAAACCTGACTAGGCACAACTCTGGCGCTGGCAACATAACGGTTGAACTCACCCGCCACCAGTATAGCTAAGCATACAAAGGTTGGCATGATATGGGTCGCTGGGCGTAGCCCCACATTGGTTTCCCAGAATCTTAAGGCGACAACCTTAACCTACCTAGCTATAGTTTTGGGTAATGACTAAAGTATAGCTTCAAGTCGGGTGCAGTGATTTGTTATGTTGCACTTACAATTGGTAGCAAATAAGCAAATATTGATACGAGTTTCTAATTTGCTATTCAAATCTTCATCATTAATCCTTTTCAATGAGGATTGATTGAATGCTTTAAAGGTTAGATTTGGGTACTGTTGCACAATAGCTCTCAATTCTTCAAAAACTGGGCTCGCACCCTCAACCCCAGTTACAACGCACCAGATACGCGCTCGTGTAAGTGCAACAAAGGCTTCGTTACGCTTCTGTAGTTCTGACTCTCCTCTCCAAGCTAATGGCTGGGTAGCACAATGAAATCTGCAAGCATAAACCTTCCACGCCTCATTGCCCTTGGCTCGGAAAATTGTTGAGATCGTGATGCAGTTATCCATGCGAAAGATATCCAGATTTGTATCAACACCTGCAATAACGCTTTGGATACCTCGCCTTGAGAGTTTAGATTTTATTGCTTCAAAGTACTGCTGTTCTTTATCACCAGTGGGGCAAGTAATCAACAAGTCCCAAGGGTCGAAGCCTAACTTCAGATCTTCCTCCACTTGTTGAGCAATCCATTCCTGCTCTTCCAACTCATCCGAAAAAGTCTGGATGCGTAAAGGTGAGCCTAAAGCGTCCTTGTGAGGAAAATCATCACTGTCTATGGGGTGAGGGCTGTTTTTTGCCTCGCGCGTAACTGTGACTGTTTTGCCAGCTTTGACACTTGCATCTGAAAAATCTCCATCCAGAACAGTGTAACCTAGTTTTTCCCAATCCTCTTTGTTACTCACTCCTTGCAAACAACCCTCTTGTCGCAGTAAGCCCATGTTGATAGCGTGAGCAGCCATGAGAAGCATTTTAGGTGTTCGGTAGCATCGGTTTAAATTGTGTGCCTTGCGCAGTCCTCCTTCGTAGGTAGGGCTGGTTATGGTTCCATCAGGAAGTTTGTTCCCACCTAAATCTACTACTGGTGTTCCATCTGGATTAAGCCCAAAGATATGCAAAGGACGAGGTACCGTCAGGGTTCCAATCCCCTGTGCTTCGTCGTATGCCCAATAAAGTCGTTTTGGGTCAGATAAACTTTTATAAGCTAATCGATAGAAGGATGGGGGCAAATCCTGTCCTTCATCTATCAAGATCGCATCAAAAAGTACAGGTATGTTCGGCACCCTTTTCTCTAGATCATCGCAAACATACTCAAAAGCCTCTGATGGAGAGCAGTTGCGCCCCATCCTCTCTCTTACATCCTTGACACTCAGAGGACGTATTCCCGATTTTTGGGCTAAGTTACGGTAGAAACCGTTACGCTCTCTTGAACCCCAAGCATGTAGTACTTGTACATTGTGCCAGTTTGGCTCTACATCTCCTTCATCCTGCCGAACCATTTCACGATAGTAAAGACTGATTAAACCTATGATTTGGTCGTAAAGTGCCTGTGTAAAAAACACAAAAGCAATTTTCCAGTCAGGGTGCGCGGCATGGATTTTTGCGGCTCTCTTGGCAAATAGAACGGTTTTCCCTGTTCCTGCTAATCCTCTAACACGCTGAGGGCCATCTGGAACCTCAAAAGCTACCTTTTGCTGTTGATCGTCCAGAAAACGAAGGCGAGATTCCAGATAATGGATGACTCTTAAAGGATTTTCGGGTGGTGTTCCTGTGGGTATGGCTCTAGCTTCTTGTCTTGGTAGCGAACCGCCCAGTAAAGCAACTATGTTTTGCCACTGTTCATCAGATAGGGGACGCTGTGGATTTTCGCAAGCGCCCAACTGTAGTTTTTCTCGGAGAGTCGATGGCTTCAGATCCTCCTCCAGCAAAACAACGCCATGGGTACACGGCAAGTCAGAAAATCCTTTATCTTGCCATTCTTGCTCTTTAACAAAGGGTAATACCACTCTGTAGTGTGAGGTGACCAGTCCTCGTGTTTCTCTTCGTTCTGTGAGTTTCGCACTTATTGCAAACATGCCATCCTCAGCTTGAAGCATAGGCAATTCCTCTTCCCTATGCCAATTAGTCATTTTCCACTGATGCCCTTCGATACTTTCAATGTTAGCGATACTGCACCCTTTACACTCAAATACCCACAATCCTAAATCTCTGTGCATAAAGATAACGTCAGGTTCTCTGGTGAGATTGCCTGTGCGTTTAAAAATTGGATACCTAAAGTAAGCTACGCATGGCTCATTCTGAAATGCCTTTTTGAGGCATTCCCAAAACTTTTTCTCTGCTGTGTTTGGGTTAAGTGGAGCATAGTTCTGGAACTTACCTTCTGACATGCTGTTTCCAAATGACTAAACTAAATCTATTTGACTAATAAGACAAGCAACATAACAGCTGAACTCACCCGCCACCAGAGGTTTTGGATGATATGAATAGTCTAACATATGGACGGGTGCAGTGATTTGTTATGTTGTGTAAATTTCTGTACTGATCGCTTCTGCTACCCACCGACCCCAGCGCCCCCTTACCAACAACCTTGACTAGGCACAACTCTGGCGCTGGCAACATAACGGTGGGCTTCAGGCGCTCCGCGCAGCGAGCATAGCGAGCGGAGCGGAGTCGCCTGCAAGCCGTGTTGGGCGCCTTTGGCGGTTTCAAGTCAGATCGAAGATTAATCCGATGGCGGTGGCAACCGTGTTAACGACCATATGCAGGGCTGCCGAACGTCTCCAATTGTTACGCTGAGCGACAATCCCACAAATAGCCCCGAAGGCGATCAAGGCCAGAAGCCGTCCCAGGGAGGCATCCACGAACGCATGTTTTAACGAAAAAAGAACCGCCGTCACACCAATGGCAAAAGGTGCGGGAAGAATGCGGATCAGGCGAACTTGAACCAGACCGCGCCACAGGTATTCTTCTGCGATGGGCACGAAAAGGCCATTCACCAAAATGAGTGACATCCCCTCCAAAATAGGAGCGAGGTTGGCAAACCATACCGTCGGATTTCGATAAGAGCTAACCACCATGGGTAACTTGATGTTTCCCCATAGTAACCGATCCACGGTCGAGAGGCCCAAAACGCATAGCACTAATGCCAATACCCAGAAGGTGAAATTCCAGCTGGTCACACCCTCACGTAAAGACTGCCCAATAGCGGCTAATTCCTGCGGCCAGCGGACGCGCACAAACGTGCCCAGGCCGATCAGCAAGAGTAAATATGCCAAAAACAAAGAAAGCATGTCGTTGACCGCTAAAGTTCCGAGAACAGGCAACCAAAATAGAACATAGTGTCGGAAGAAATATTCCCCACTGATAACCAGGACAACGACAGCCAAAGCAACACTCAGGTTGCGTGATCTAGAAGGTTTGGAAACCGAGAAAGTCATCGCCACGAAGGTACCGCTTTCGGATTTAGCGCCCAACATGTGTTTCTGCAGCTAGATGACTGATAATTACCTAAGAAGCAGACTTTTCCATCGCCTAGTGTAATGCTACCCTAATTTGTCTGTATAGTCAACATTTTGAGCGATAATTACCTCCAAAGGGTTTTTATCTGGCTGAATGAGCATTAACACACCCATACCTAGACCCAGAAAGCTCCTGGAGCAAGTCAGTGATGCCCTCCGGGTCAAACACTACTCCTACCAAACCGAGAAATCTTATCTTCTCTGGATCCGTCGCTTTATCTTGTTTCACAACAAGCGACACCCTAAGGAGATGGGCGGCGAAGAAATCAACGCCTTTCTCACTCACCTGGCGGTGGAGGGTAAGGTTGCCGCTTCCACCCAAAACCAGGCTCTCAGTGCGCTGTTGTTCCTTTACCGAGAAGTGCTGCATCTGGAGCTAGACCTTGACCTAGACGCCGTGCGAGCCAAACGGTCACGCTATTTGCCTACGGTCTTAACCCCTGAGGAGGTCAAAGCCATCATTGTGCATCTATCCGGGATCCATCGCTTGGTGGTGCAGGTGCTGTATGGCAGTGGCTTGCGATTGGCGGAAGCCCAGCAGCTCCGGGTCAAAGATGTGGATTTTAACCAACGGCAACTGGTGATTCGCAATAGTAAAGGGATGGAGAGCCGGTTAACGATGCTGCCAGAAACCTTAGTGGAACCTTTGCAAGAACACTTGCTCTGGGCAAAGCGACAACATCAGCAGGATTTGGAACAAGGATACGGCTCAGTCTATCTGCCATTTGCTTTGGAGCGCAAGTATCCCAATGCGGAGCGGGAGTGGAGCTGGCAATATGTCTTTCCGGCAGAAAGGTTATCTCAGGATCCTCGCACTGGCATCACCCGCCGCCATCATTTGCATGAGTCTGGATTACAACGGGCGATTAAACAAGCTGTCCAAAAAACCGGGATCCCCAAGCGGGTCAGTTGCCACACCTTCCGCCATAGTTTTGCCACTCATCTCCTGCAAAACGGCTACGACATCCGCACCGTCCAAGAATTGTTGGGCCACAAAGATGTCAAAACCACCATGATTTACACCCATGTGCTGAATAAAGGCGGGCGCGGGGTGAGAAGTCCATTGGATCCTTAGAAGGGGACGCTCTCTGGGGAAGGGATCCTCTTCCCCTTTACAGTACCTCAGCGATCATTGCGAATTATTACGACCTTGCCGCCATGCCCCCAGCAGGGATCCGTTTCTCTGGTAGAACGGGAAACAGACAATAGGGGATCCTGCCTATCGCGTCAGCGGGACGGAGTCCTTTCGCGTCAGCGGGACGGAGTCCTTTCCCCAGTTCACCCCATCTTTTGCATTGCACGACGGAGAGCGACCGCATGTTTACTCTGGTTAAGCCCATCACCCGCCACGTTACCCCTGCCGAGGTGGGGGATCGCCGCTTGATGAAGGTGGTGTATGTGGTGTTGGAGCCGCAATATCAGAGTGCCCTGACCGCAGCAGTGCAGCACATCAACGCCCACAACTCCAAGCTGGCGGTGGAGCTGTCCGGCTATCTGGTGGAGGAGCTGCGGGATCCCGCGGGCTACGATGCCTTCAAGCGGGATTTGGAAACGGCCAATGTCTTTATCGGATCCCTGATTTTTATCGAAGACATTGCCCAGAAGGTGGTGCAGGCGGTAGAGCCCCTGCGGGAACGGCTGGATGCGGTGGTGGTGTTTCCCTCCATGCCGGAAGTGATGCGCCTGAACAAGATGGGATCCTTTTCCATGGCGCAGCTGGGACAGTCCAAGAGCGCCATCGCCCAGTTTATGCGCAAGCGCCAGCAGGGATCCAACTTCCAGGAGGGGATGTTGAAGCTGCTGCAGACCCTGCCCAAGGTGCTGAAGTATCTGCCCTTCGACAAGGCGCAGGATGCCCGCAACTTCATGCTCAGCTTTCAGTACTGGCTGGGGGGATCCCGCGAGAACCTGGAGAACTTTTTGCTGATGCTGGCGGATCGCTACCTGCCGGGGATGCGGGATCAGGTGCAGTTTGCCGAGCCGGTCACCTATTTGGAGATGGGCATTTGGCACCCCCTGGCACCCCAGATGTTTGCCAGCCTGTCGGAGTATTTGGATTGGTACAACGCCCGTGAGGATTTGCCGGCAGAAGTGAAGGATCCCTTGGCTCCCTGCGTGGGATTGGTGTTGCAGCGCACCCACCTGGTGACGGGGGATGATGCCCACTACGTGGCCATGGTGCAAGAGCTGGAGTCGCGCGGGGCGCGGGTGGTGCCGGTGTTTGCCGGGGGTCTAGATTTCTCCAAGCCAGTGAACGAGTTTTTCTGGAACGCGCAGAAGACAGCGCCCATTGTGGATGTGGTCGTGTCGCTAACCGGGTTTGCCCTGGTGGGAGGGCCGGCGCGGCAGGATCACCCCAAGGCGGTGGAAGCGCTGCAACGGCTGAATCGCCCCTACATGGTGGCGCTGCCCTTGGTGTTTCAATCGACGGAGGAATGGGCTGCCAGCGACCTGGGGCTGCACCCGGTGCAGGTGGCTCTGCAGATTGCCATTCCCGAGCTGGACGGGGCCATTGATCCCATCATCCTCTCAGGGCGGGACGCGGCCACCGGCAAAGCTCACGCAATGCAGGATCGGATCGAGCTGATCGCGGCGCGGGCCATTAAATGGGCCAATTTGCGGCGCAAGCCCAAGCTGGAGAAGAAGATCGCCATCACCGTCTTCAGCTTCCCACCGGACAAAGGCAATGTGGGGACAGCAGCCTACTTGGATGTATTTGCCTCTATTCACCGGGTGATGCAGGCCCTGGCCCACAACGGCTATGACCTCGGCCCCGAGCTGCCCAAAACCCCGCAGGAGCTGATGGAGTCCATCCTGCACGATCCCCAGGCCCAGTACGCCAGCCCGGAGCTGAATGTGGCCGCCAAACTGTCGGTGCGGGAGTACGAGGCGCTGACACCCTACGTGAAAGCCATCGAGCAATACTGGGGGCCAGCGCCGGGGCACCTGAATACCGATGGGCAAAATCTGTTGATCTACGGCAAGCACTTTGGCAATGTGTTCATCGGGGTGCAGCCCACCTTCGGCTATGAAGGGGATCCCATGCGGCTGCTTTTTTCCAGGTCAGCCAGCCCCCACCACGGCTTTGCTGCCTACTACACCTACCTGGAGAAAGTTTGGGGGGCGGATGCGGTGTTGCACTTTGGCACCCATGGATCCCTGGAGTTTATGCCGGGCAAGCAGATCGGCATGTCGGGCGAGTGCTATCCGGATAATCTAATTGGATCCCTGCCCAACCTGTACTACTACGCCGCCAACAACCCCAGTGAGGCCACTATTGCCAAGCGGCGGGGCTACGCCTGCACCATCAGCTACCTGACGCCGCCGGCAGAAAACGCCGGCCTCTACAAGGGGCTGCAAGAGCTGCGGGAGATGATCGGCTCCTACCAAACCCTGCGGGAGGGGGCGCGGGGCATCGCTATCGTCAACGCCATCTGCGACAAGGCGCGGCTGGTGAACCTGGACAAGGATGTGGAGTTGCCCCAGGGGGACGCCGCCCAGTTGAGCTTGGAAGAGCGGGACAGGGTGGTGGGCAAGCTCTACGCCCAGCTGATGGAGATTGAGTCGCGGCTGTTGCCCTGTGGTCTGCACGTCATTGGAGCGCCCCCCACGGCAGAGGAGGCGATTGCCACCCTGGTGAGCATTGCCAGCATTGACCGCCCCGAAGAAGGGATCCTCGGCCTGCCCCGCATTCTCGCCCAAAGCCTGGGCCGGGACATCGACGAGATCTACCGCAACCGGGATCGGGGACACCTGGCGGATACGGAGCTGCTGGATCGCATCAACAAGGCCTGCCAGAAGGCGGTGGCGGCGCTGGTGCAGGAGCAGACCGACGCCCAGGGCCGGGTCGCGCGGGTGGCCAAGCTCAACTTTTTCAACATGGGCCGGCAAGCCCCCTGGTTGGCAGTCCTAAAAGAAGCGGGCTACCCCCAGGTCGATCCGGATCTTTTGAAGCCCTTGTTTGAATTTCTGGAGGAGTGCCTCAAGCAAATTACGGCAGATTATGAGCTGGGATCCCTGCTGCGGGCCTTGGAAGGGGAGTACATTTTGCCGGGGCCAGGAGGGGATCCCATCCGCAACCCCAATGTGTTGCCGACAGGGCGGAACATCCACGCTTTGGATCCCCAGTCCATCCCCACGGCAGCCGCCATCCAGTCGGCGGAGATGGTGGTGGAACGGCTGCTGGCTCGCGAGATGAGCAGTAACGGTGGCCGGTACCCGGAAACCATCTCGGTGGTGCTCTGGGGCACCGACAACATCAAGACCTACGGGGAGTCGCTAGCGCAGGTGCTGTGTTTGCTGGGGGTGCGACCCAAACCCGATGCCCTGGGGCGGGTGAACAAGGTGGAGCTGATCCCCTTGGAGGAGCTGGGCCGTCCCCGAATCGATGTGGTGGTGAACTGCTCGGGGGTATTCCGGGATCTGTTTGTTAACCAGATGGATCTGATCGACCGGGCGGTAAAGCTGGCGGCCACGGCCAACGAGCCCCTGGAGCTGAACTTCGTGCGCAAGCACGCCCTGCAGCAGGCAGAAGAGCTGGGGCTGACCCTGGAACAGGCGGCGACGCGGGTCTTTTCCAATGCGTCTGGCTCCTACTCGGCCAACATCAACCTGGCGGTGGAAAACAGCTCTTGGGAAGATGAAAGCGAGCTGCGGGAGATGTACCTATCCCGCAAGTCCTTTGCCTTCGGCTCCAACTTGCCCAACCAGCAGATGCGACAGCTCTTCGAGGCCAGCCTGAAAACGGTGGATGTGACCTTCCAGAACCTGGACTCCTCGGAGATCAGCCTGACCGATGTCAGCCACTACTTCGACGCGGATCCCACCAAGCTGGTGCAGAGCCTGCGCCCGGATGGCAAAGCTCCCTCGGCCTACATGGCAGATACCACCACGCCCAACGCCCAGATCCGCACCCTGAGCGAAACCATCCGTCTGGACGCCCGCACCAAGCTCCTCAATCCCAAGTGGTATGAGGGGATGCTCAAGCACGGCTACGAAGGGGTACGGGAGATCGCCAAGCGGTTGGTCAACACTTCGGGCTGGTCGGCCACGGCAGGCGCGGTGGACAACTGGATCTACGAGGAAACCAACGAGACTTTCATCAAGGACGAGGCGATGCGGCAGCGCTTGATGAACCTCAACCCCCACTCCTTCCGGCGCATTGTCGGATCCCTGCTGGAGGTGCATGGGCGTGGCTATTGGCAGACTTCCCAGGCCAATATCGAGCGCCTGCAGGAGCTGTATCAGGAGATCGAGGACAGAATCGAAGGGGTGGAGTAATTAATATGGTTGTTTCAGGTTAGCGTGAGACGTCTGGGCTACTGTTCGCGCCAGCGGGACGGAGTCCTTAGACCTTACGTGAAGTCGGCAAAAGCTGCAACCATGGCCGGATCCTTGCCCAGGGCTTCTGAAGCAGCAGTGGATCCTGCCAAGTTCGTTGATTACTCTATGAATCCAGCTAATCCTGGAAATCAAGGCAAGTGGATTGCCTTTGCAGAGCTTGGCTATGATGTCAGTACACCAGAGGGAAGAAGGGTGGGATTTGCTCACATTCTGCAACAGGTTACTGCTGCTCTGCCTTGCGCCTTAGCCGGGGATCCGTTTCCAACACCCTATGGAAGCCGCTATCGAGTCAAGATTGAAATTTTGGGCCTCAATCAGAAAAAAGGCACTTTAGTGACCGTGTGGCAGGTTGATAAGGAAAGTTTAATCCCTCGTTTGGTCACCAATTGGCTAGAGGTACACAATGATGAGTAAAACCACTTCTAGAATCAAGCCATACAGTAGAGTCAAAACTGTGGCAGATGTCAAGGAGTATTTCAGCGAGACCACTATTCCTGCTGGAACTCAGGGATCCATTGTGGAATGTTACTCAGATCCCACTGAAGGCTATGCGGTTGATTTAGCGGTTCCGGATTTGAGCTTGGTAGGAGGTTTTCGATATTTTAATCTCATTCTTTTTCCCGATCAGTTTGAAGTCATAGATCCCGAAACATGAAGTATCCAATGTTGAATGGACGTTCCCTCTACCCCACCAATCCGGCCCAGCGTAGGTAGCCCTCCACCAGTTGGGATCCGGCTAGAGCGGCTACCCCTCCGCCCATAGCCAAGTAGGGGCCGAAGGGGATGGGCTTTCCCAGGCGGGCCCGCCCCTTGGTCATGGCCAGCAAGCTAGCCAGCAGGCCAAACCCGGAACCCAAAAGAAGGGCCACCACCACCCCCTGCCACCCCAACCACATGCCGATCAGGGCCAACAGCTTGCCATCTCCCCCGCCCATAGCCTCCCGCCCCAAGACCCAACGGGCCAAGAGGCCAATGCCCTCCAGCAGCCAGAGGCCCAGCACAGCTCCTGCAATCCCTGCCACCAGTGACAGGCCTGTAGCGGCCAGGGATCCCGATCCCTGGAGCCACGGCAGAGCCAGGCGGGCCAAAAGCCCCACCACCAGGCCTGAACGGGTCAGCTCCTCCGGCAGCAAAAAGGTATCCAGATCGATGAGCGCCAGGGCCAACAGCCAGCTCAACAAGATGCAGGTGAGGATCCCTTGGGCAGAAAACCCCAAAGCGCCGATGCTGAGGGCAAACAGGCCCATTGTCAACGCCTCAACGGCAGGGTAGCGCCAGCTAATCTGCACCCCGCAATGGCGGCAGCGACCGCGCAGCAACAACCAGCCCAGGATGGGAATGTTCTCCGTCGGGCCCAGCGGCGTCTTGCAGCTTGGACAATGGGATCCGGGATAGAGCAGAGAAAGGCCCTGCGGCAGACGATAGACCACCACATTTAAGAAGCTGCCCACACAGGCCCCCAACACCAGCACCAGCACCCAGCCCAGTAGGCGCAGCTCCCAGGTGCCGTTCGCATCAGCGTTGCTCAGCCACATCATGCGAGCGTTGCGCAGTAGGGGAGAACCTCGAGCATGGCAGCCATTCCCATCGCGTCGGCGGGACGGAGTTCCCAAAAGCAGGAGAGGAAGGGGGGATCTGCTCTGTCAGCGTAGCTCCTTGTGCCTCACCGCAGCGGCTCCAATTGCTGCAGCGGAATAAAAGTTTCCTGGGGCAGCAGGATGGGGAACTCGGAAAAGATCAGATCCCCTCGCAGGGTACGGCGGTGAATAACTACCCCCCGCGGAGGTTGCTCCAGCACTTCCGGTCGATACTGCAGATGAAATTGATAAATCTGGCGAGCCGCTTGAAGCAGAGCGCTGTCCATGAGCTGTTTTCCTTGCCAAATTCACAACTACCCTAACGACATTCCCATCGCGTCGGCGGGACGGAGTCTTTAGACCTTTTGGGATCCCCAAAGTTCTGTCTGCCATCCCTCAGACTTTTTTAGAACGGTTAAGGCTTCTGAAAAGCCGAGGATCCCCTGAGCCGAACACCTGCTGCTTCCCAAAAGACAAGTCACCCGCCCCCGCCAGCCTAAACCTAGGATATCGCCGCCGAGGACTTATGGGTCACCTCCGCCCACTCAATTCTCGATGTCTGTCCAGGAATGGAGGCCATAGAGCACTCTGGAGTTGTCGACAGCCGTCCTAAGATGGCTTGCCGTCGGGGCTGGGGGAGATCAAATCTGGGCCGATGCTGTAGGAGGAGCCACGGTAACTGGGTTTGGGATTGAGCTTGTCTTGAAAGCGGGTGATGATCTGGATGGTGCGCTGTACATCCGCCGGAAAGATCACCACCAGGTCTCCGGGTTCGGCTTTCTCCAGAGCGGTTTCGATAGCAGTTGCCTCATCCAAGATTTCCTGCAGACGATCCCCTGCCTTTTCCTGTTCCCAACCCTGCCGGATTAGGGCGGCCACCTCGCCTGGTTCCCGTCCTCGCCGGTCATCATCTTCTTTGACAATGGCTCGGTCGAACATGCGCGCTGCCAAGACTCCCAGCTCTCGTAGGTCGCTGTTGCGCCGATCCCCAGGCCCGCCGATAACCCCAATTTTTCGTTGGCAATCCCAGCGCTCCAGGGTACTTTGAATGGCTTCGTAACCTGCTGGGTTGTGGGCATAGTCCACCAACACCTGGTAGCCCCCTACATCAAACAAGTTGAGGCGACCGGGGGTCTGGGCTACAGAACTGGTGAAGGTGCCCAGCGCCATGCGGATGTCGTCGATGGAAACCCCGTGCAGGAAGGCTGCCAAAGTAGCGGCCAGCACATTTTGGATCATGAAGCTGGCCTTGCCAGAGAGGGTGAGGGGAATTTTGGTTACATCTTCTATGCGCAGTTTCCAGCCCCGTTTCAAAATTGAGATGTGGCCCTCTTCATAGACAGCTGCTATGCCCCCGGAAGCAATGTGCTTTTGAATGAGGGGATTTTCCGGGTTCATGCTGAAATAGGCCACTGTCGCCTTGACATTGGCGGCCATGGCGGCCACCAGACCATCATCGGCATTCAAGACAGCGTAGCCCCGCTCGTGTACCGCTTCCACCAAGACGGATTTGACGCGGGCCATGTCTTCTAGGGTTTCGATATCCCCCAACCCCAGGTGATCTGAGGTTACGTTGAGCACCACGCCAATATCGCATTCCGGAAACCCCAGCCCCTCTCGCAAAATGCCGCCTCGCGCCGTTTCCAGCACCGCCACTTCTACGGTGGGATCCCTGAGCACCAGGCGGGCGCTGTGGGGGCCGGTCATGTCTCCCTTGGCAATTTGATGGTTTTGGATGTAAACGCCGTCGGTGGTGGTGAAGCCGACCCGCTTGCCGATGCCTTTGAGGATGTGGGCGATCAGGCGGGTGGTGGTGGTTTTGCCGTTGGTGCCGGTGACGGCCAGGATGGGGATGCGGGTGTGGCTGCCGGGGGGAAAGAGCATGTCGATGATGGGCTCAGCCACATTGCGCGGGATCCCTTCGCTGGGGGCCAGGTGCATGCGCAAACCCGGAGAAGCGTTCACCTCGACAATGCCGCCACCGGTTTCGTTGACGGGCTGGGCAATGTCCGGGCAGATGAGGTCGATGCCCGCCACATCCAGGCCGATGATCTGAGCTGCCCGTTCGGCAATGAAGGCGTTGTAGGGATGGATGATATCGGTGCAATCGACGGCGATGCCTCCGGTGCTCAGGTTGGCGGTGGATTTGAGGGTGCAATGTTCTCCTTTGGGCAGCACTGTATCCAGGGTGTAGCCTTTGCTTTCGAGGATGCGCAGGGTCATGTCGTCAACGCTAATTTGGGTCAGCACGTTTTCATGGCCAAACCCCCGCCGCGGATCCCTGTTGACTTCGTCGATCAGCTCTTGAATGGTGGAGCGGCCATCTCCCACCACATAGGCTGGGATCCGCTTGGCCACAGCCACCAGCTTGTTGTTGATCACCAGCAGTCGGTAGTCATCCCCCACCAGGTGCTTTTCCACCAACACCACATCGGAGTATTGGCTGGCGGCATCGTAGGCGATCTCGGCGGCTTCCAGGCTGGTGATGTTGACGGTGATGCCCTTGCCGTGGTTGGCGTTAAGGGGCTTGATCACCACCGGAAAGCCCCCGACATCCTCGATGGTGGCTGCCAACTCGCTGCGGCGACGCACCGTATAGCCCTTGGGCACCGGGATCCCCATGTCCTGCAGCAGTTCTTTGGTGGCCCGCTTGTCGGCGGCCAGGTCGGCGGCAATGATGCTGGTTTTTTCAGTGGTGGTGGCTTCGATGCGCTTTTGGTAGACGCCGTACCCCAGTTGCACCAGGGATCCCTTGTTGAGGCGCAGATAGGGGATCCCGCGCAGGGCGGCCTCGTCCAGCAAAGCTTGGGTGCTGGGGCCGAAGCGGACGTTCTCTCGGATCTCTCGCAACTCTTGAATGTCCAGTTCTAGGTCGCGGCGGTAGTCTTCTCCATCCACCAAAGCCTGACAGAGGTAGACTGCAGCTTTGGCCGCAAAGCGCCCGGCCTCTGCCTCTTGATACTCGAACACGACGTTGTAGGTGCCGGGGGTGGAGGTTTCGCGGGTGCGGCCAAAATCCACTTTCATGCCGGCCAGAGTCTGCAGTTCCAAGGCCACATGCTCCACCACATGGCCCATGAGGGTGCCCTCTTCCACCCGTTGCAAGAATCCCCCATAGCAGCCGCGGGAGCACTGGTGTTCCCACAGTCCCGGCAACAGGGCCTCCAACCTTTCTTTGAAACCCGGGATGGTGTTGGTGGGTCGCTCCTGCAAGTCTTCCAGATCAAGCCGCATTTGAATCAGCTTATGACGACGGATGCTCCAGTAGTTGGGGCCACTGAGAACGCGGATGGATCGGATGCGCATAGGGTCTAGGGGAAACAGCGGGGAAGGGGACAGATAACTTAGGGTCGTTTTCAGGATGCCGGCGCAGGAAACTGCCAAGGACTACATCCCGCTGGCGCGACCAGCCCTAATCTACACTCCCTTTGCCAAGGTCGAGAAAGAGTATCCTTTAATACAATTCTTTCGGCAGGCGAGCAAGGTTAAGACAACGCAATGGATCCCGCTTGACCACATCGGTACAGTGGGGGGCAGACGGGTCTGCGGCACATGGAAAGAACCTATCTGCTGGGGTTGGGCTGGATCTTGGGCCTGCTGGTGCGGGCTTGGCCCCAGGCTGCCGGGTGGGGCTGGGGGATCCTGCTGGGATTGGGGCTGGCGGGATCCCTGCTGTGCCGGCGGCAACCGCGTCTGGCCCGCACTTGGCTGGCGATGGGTCTGGTGGGGTGTCTGGCTTGGAATTACCTGGGTTGGCGGCAGCCTTTTCCCGGGCCGACGGATATCAGCCTGTTGGCCCCCCAGCAGCAGATGAACTTGGTAGGCACCGTCCTCTCGGAACCTCGTCCCACCCGCAGCGAACGGCGGCAATTTTGGCTGAGAGCAGAGCAGGTGCTCAACGCCGACTCCACGGCCCGCCAGGTCAGCGGCAAGCTCTACGTCACCACCGGCCCTGAGGCCCTCCAGGACAAGGATCTCCACCCCAACCAACGGGTGCGCCTGACGGGATCCCTGTACCTTCCCAGTCCGGCCTTGAACCCGGGCAGCTTTGATTTTCAAGCCTACCTGCAGCGCCAGGGGGCTTTTGCCGGCTTCAGCGCCCGTGAGGTGATCCTGCAGCCGGGGGGAAGAGGTTGGGGGGGCTGGGTGTTGCGGCGGCGGGTGCGGGAAGCGTTCATCGCCGGGCTAGGAGAGCGGCAGGGGAATCTGTTGGCTTCCTTGGTGCTGGGATCCCGGGCCGCCCAATTGGATTTCGACTTGCAGGATGCCTTCCGGGAAATCGGCATGGCCCATGCGCTGGCCGCCTCTGGGTTCCATGTGTCGCTGTTGGTGGGGGTGGTGTTTGTCCTGACACGGCGGTTGGCGGTGCGCCTGCAGCAGGGGAGCATCCTGGCGGTGCTGGGGCTTTATACCGCCCTCACGGGGTTCAGCCCTTCGGTGTTGCGAGCGGCACTGATGGGGGCGGCGGCCATGCTGGTGCTGACGGAGCCGCGCCTGGAAGGAAAGGTGAAGCTCAATCCCCTGGGGACGCTACTGGTGGCGGCAGTTTTGCTCTTAATCTACGAGCCGCTGTGGATTACAGACCTGGGGTTTCAGCTCAGCTTTGCCGCCACCCTGGGCCTGCTGGTCGGAACAGCCCCAATTGTTTCCCGGCTGGACTTTTTGCCTCCGGCTGTGGCCACCGCCTTGGCCGTTCCGCTGGCAGCCCAGATCTGGACTTTGCCGCTGCAGGTGGCCATCTTTGGCCGCATCCCCACCTACTCGCTGCTGGCCAACCCGCTGCTGCTGATTCTGCTGGTGCCGCTGCTGGTGGCGGGGTTCGGGGTGGCCTTTGTGGCTTTACTCTCTCCAGGGCTGGGATCCCTGCTGGCCCGGCCCTTGACGTTTTTGATCACGCCTTTAATCAACTGGGTGAACTGGATGGCCAGCTGGCCTCTGAGTTCCTACTACACCGGCCGGGTCTCCCTGCTCCAGTGCCTGCTCCTCTACGGGGCGCTGGTGGCCCTAACCTTTTGGCCGCGGTGGCGACAGGCCTTCCGCTGGCAGGGCACAGCCCTGATCATGGCCGCCATCCTCCTGGGTCCAAGGATGTGGCCGGGGCCGCCGGTCCAAATTACCGCCTTGGCCAGTGGACGAATTCCCATCCTGGCCATTCAAGCGGAAGGGCGCCACCTCTTGCTCAACAGCGGGGATCCCCGTTTGGCAGAACGCACGGTGTTGCCCTTTTTGCGGCAGCAGGGCTTGCACCGTCTGGACGGGGCGGTGGCCATGACCTCCGCCGGCTCTGCCAATGGCGGCTGGGAGATCCTGCTGTCGGCTTTCTCCAAAGGACTGCGTCCCGCCAGCGCGATTGGGCAATTTTGGGATGGGGGAGGGGCTAATGCGGCTTCCGAAAGTTACCTGCGTTCCCTTAGTGCCGTGCAAGCTGCCCAGATCCCCTATCAGGTGCTGCAGCCAGGCGATCGGATGCCTTTCTCGGAGCGGCTGCGGCTGCAAGCTGTCTACACCAATCCCCTGGTGTTGACACTGGAGGCTGAGGGATCCCATTGGCTGCTGCTGGGCTCTGCCGGCACCCATGTGCAAGCCGAGCTAACCGGATCCCCGCTGATGCCGGCCCAGATCGACTGGCTGTGGTGGGACGGGGGATCCCTGATTCTGGATCTGTTGGAGCGCTTTCAGGTGCAGGCGGGCATCAGCTCTGGCCCTGTCAGCGAAGCAGTGACTGCCTGGTTTCGGCAAAAACAACGGCCCCTCTACGTAGCCGATCGAGCTGGAGCGGTGAGCTGGTCGCGACGGGGAGTGCAAACCCTGAGGGCGCAATTGGAGTAGGGCCGGTTTCCAGACCAGGCAGCTTTCTCAGCAGCCTCCCAGTTATCCTGTTTTTGCAACTACGAGCCTCAATCGTTCTCAAGCGTTAATTATTGATTCATGACTGCCTTATGAGCATAGCTGCCAATTAGGCTAAGAATAGCCTCAAGAGGTTTTGCAGCGGGTGATCCATGTCCAAGGCAGAGATGGCGCTGAGCTTTCTGGCCCAGATTCCTCCCGGCTATCTCAACCTGATGGGGTATGTGGACGAGTCGGAAGTGAATGGGCCGGGCTGCCGTGCGGTGGTGTGGGTGCAGGGCTGCTTGCGGGAGTGCCCAGGCTGTTTCAACCCGGCTTCCTGGCCGTTTGTCATCCATCAACTGGTGAGCGTGACCGACCTAGCAGCCCAAATCCTAAGCAACCCCAAAAATCAAGGGGTAACCTTCTCCGGCGGGGAACCCTTCTGGCAGGCTCCTGCCCTGGCCAGCTTGGCGCGGCTTCTCAAGGCCAAAGGGCTGACAGTGATGTCTTTTACCGGCTTTACCCTAGAACAGTTGCACTCCCCCCAAGCTCCTCCCGGCGCCCAGGAGCTGCTGCAAGAGCTGGATATTTTAGTGGACGGCCCCTATCTCCAATCTCAGGCCATTCACTCCCCCCACTCGCTGGTCTCTTCCCGCAACCAGCGGGTGCACGTCTTCAACCCCGCCTTGCAAAACCAGCTTAATTGGGCCAGTGACCAGGTGGAAATTCATATCCTCAAAGATGGAACCCGCATCGTTACCGGCTACGGCAGCCAGTTTCTCCTCGACGAGGCAGGCTCTTGAACTGCAGTGATCCTTTATCCTACACCTGCAGCGGTTCCCTGAGACAAGCGGGCAGTTGCCAGCACATCTCCAGCCAGTTTTTTAGCTCTTCCGGTTGGCCCATGAGGCTCATTTCCACCAGCAAAATGGCGGCCCGGTCGGCGGCGCCTTTGGATCCGAGACGAATTAGGGCAGACAGGCTCTCTTCCCGCCAGCAGATGGATACCCCCTGCCGGATCAAGGCCTGGGCGGCAGCGGGAATGCACGAGGGTGGCACCTGGATGTCTCGCCGCTCGTAGTCGACAGTAGGTAGCATGAACGGCAACCCAAATCTTTATTATGTTTTAATCTTCTTCCCTTTTCGCTTGTCTGTCACGGGTCTTTGCAAAGTATGAAGTAATCTTTTGTAAACTTTGTAGAGTTCTCGACATCGTTGAGAACAGTGGGCGAGCAAGCGCGGGATCTCTCGCGGGATCCCTGGAGAAAACTTAAAAGATAGCGGCGATTTCTCAGCCTCATTTCCCCACAGCCGCGAGAATGGCTGCATGCGCAGGAGATGGGGAGATGCGAGCAGAGGGTTGGGAAAGGCGAGTTGGTCGCTGGTTGCCCAAGGCCACCCTTGCCGGAGCCGTGTTGATCCTAGTGGCGATGGGCAGGCCGCTGCGACTGGTGGGCAACGGAGAAAATATGGTGGTGTTCACCTGGGGAGGGGGGGTGAGCCCGATGGCTTTGCAGCCAGGTCTGCATTGGGTGCCGCCTTTTGTCTCTCGCACGGTGATTTTTGATGTAAAAACCCAAGCTCTGACCTGGAAAGACAACGACCCGACCGCCTACGCACCGCGGCTGGTGGCCCTTTCTCAGGATGGGCAGCAGATTGCGGCTGAGGCGACGCTGCAGTTTCGCATTGTGGACGCCCCCAAGGTCTATACGCAACTGGGGGAAAATTACCTGGATCGCATCGCTCCCATTGTTCGGTCGGTCATTCTGAATGAGACCAGCGGCTTTTCTGCCCAGGCTCTGTATTCCACGGAGCGCCCGCTGCTCCAGGGCCAAATCCGCGAACGGGTGGCTCTTCTGCTGAAGGAATACGGCATCGAGGTTTTGGATTTTCTGCTGCGGGATGTGGATTTCGATCCTGATTTTGTAGCGGCCATTGAGGCAAAGACCATTGCCGAAAATCAACTGGCGCAAAAGCAATTTGAGATCGAGCAGGCCCGCCAAGATGCCCGCGCCATCATTTCTCAAGCGGAGGCAGAAGCCGGTCAATTGAGAGCCAAAGCACAGGCCCTCACCCAAAATCCGCAGTACTTAGAGGTGGTGAAAGCTGCGGTACTGGGATCCCGCCTGGAAACTTTGATCACCAAATAGATAACTCAATTAGGAAATCAATCCTTTTGGCTCAGCCCCAGCTTCTTCAGCTCTTCTCACCGACCCTAAAACGGGAGCAGCCGCCATGTATCCAACAGGAGAAGCACCCCACAGCAGAGCCGGTTGGCTAACCGCGGGAGGGATCGCCGTCTTGGCGGCCCTGGGAGTGCTCCGCGCTTGCCTGTACGTCACTTTGCCCGGACATGCCACTGTAGTGTTCAATACCTTTTCCGGGTTGCAGAAGGGGCGGGTGGAACTGCCAGGGGCCATCTTCCGGATCCCAGGGATCGAGACGCCGATCACCTACACCGTGCTCACCCGCGTTTGGGAGTTTACCAACAACCCCGCCTCGGCCAATGCCATCAGCAACGCCATCACCGTGAACACCGCCGATGGGCAAGCCTTTGCCATCGATGTAGCCATTGCCCTCAAGCCCAACCTCGCCACTTTGGACGAGCTGCACGCCAACATCGGCGAGAACTATCTTTCCACGGTGGTGGTGCCGGTGGTGCGCTCCAAAATCCGGGATATCTCCGCCTCTTTCAATTCGGAAGACTTTTACCGGAAAAGCCAGCGGGCTGCCATCGAACAACGAGCGCTGGACTTGATTCGCCAAGAGATGCCCACTGTCAACCGCGATGGCCAAACCCTGCCTCTGGTGCAGGTGGAGGGCCTGTTTCTGGGCAACCCCGATTTCCCACAAGCCTTAAGAGACTCGATTGAACGCAAACAGGTGGCCTCGATTACAGCACAAACGGCGGCAGTGCGGGCGCAGATCCAGGAAAAAGAGACCGAGCGGCTGCTGATCTTGGCGGCGGCCAACCAGCGGGCCATCGAGCTGAAAGGACAAGCGGCAGCAGAAAACGCGCAACTGGCGGATCTGCTGCTCTACGAAAAGCTGCAAGAGCGCATCCAAAACCCGACGGGCTCGCTGCCCCCTTTGCGCATCATCCGCGTCGAGGGCGATGCCACCGTGTTTCTCAATGTGGATCCCCATCAGGCAGCCCTGCAAAGAGGGCAGTAGGTTCAGCAAAGTTGCGGAGTACAGTCTTAAAAACCTGGGTGTAGAGTGTGTCTAGATACGAGGGCTGAGGGATGCCGTTTGAGTTCGTTGACATCCTACCGCCAGGGGTCTGGGCTGGGATCCCTCGTAGAGTTGCGCCGAATCCAACTCAGGGGGAAAGCTCGTACTCGATGCAAGGCTAGGTTTTACCGCCATGAACTCCCGCCTGACTCACACCCCCTTTCCCCGTCTAAACCCGAAGCTGGCGGAGGCGGATCATGTTTTGGTGGTGGACGATCAGGCCAGCAGCCGCCTCTACATCGGTGAGCTGTTGCGGTCGGCCCACTTCCGCGTGAGCGAGGCCACCAACGGCGAAGAGGCTTTGGAGGCTGTGGAGCGGCTTCGGCCAGACTTGGTGCTGTTGGATGTGCTGATGCCGAACATGAGCGGGTTCGATGTCTGCCGGCAACTGAAGGCCAATGAGCTGACCCGCCTGATCCCCGTTGTGCTGATCACTGCCCTGACCGACCGCTCCAATCGCCTGATGGGGATGCAGGTGGGGGCCGACGACATTTTGACCAAGCCCTTCGATCACGTGGAGCTGCTGGCGCGGGTACGCTCATCCATCCACCAAAAGCGCTTGAACGAAGACCTGGATCACGCCGCCAGGGTGTTGTTTGCCATTGCCCGCGCTGTGGAGAGCCGGGATCCCACCACGGGTGACCATTGCGAACGCTTGGTGGCCATGGGGGAACAGTTTGGCCGTTACTTGGGGCTGTCTCGTCAACAGATCAAGGCCCTGCGCTGGGGCGGCTACCTGCACGACATCGGCAAAGTCGGGATCCCGGATGCGATTTTGTGCAAGCAGGGCAAGCATACCCCGGAAGAATGGGAGATCATGAAATCCCATGTGTTGATCGGCGAAGACATTTGTCGGGGCTTGCGCACCATGCAGGATGTGCTGCCGATCATCCGCCACCACCACGAGCGTTGGGATGGCAGCGGCTACCCGGATGGGCTGGCAGGCGAAGAGATCCCTCTGTTGGCCCGCGTCTTTCAGGTGATCGACATCTTCGACGCTCTGATCTCCTCTCGCCCCTACAAACCGGCCCTGACCGCCGAACAGGCCCTGGAAGTGCTGCGGGAGGAAACCCGCAAGGGCTGGCGGGATCCGAACTTGGTGCGCGAGTTTTGTGACTTTATGTTTGTTACGGCCTTTAATCTGCTGGAGGCGGGATAGGGTCTGGAGGGCCGGGCCAGGCTGGACAGGCAGCTTTTGGGGTTTGGGCGGCAACGATTACCCCGGCTACACGGATCCCGGCAGCGGCCAATACCTGCTGGGCGGCTTGCACAGTAGAGCCGGTGGTGTAGATGTCATCCACCAGCAACACCGGTGTGGCCGGAACTTGTTTCAGGGCAAAGGCCCCGGCCAAGTTGTGCTGTCGTTGCAGCGGGTTGAGCTCATGTTGAGCCGCTGTGGCCCGCACCCGCACCAGAGCCTCAGGCCAATGTCTCAGACCTGTCCGCTGGCAAAAGGCTTGGCTGATCAAGGCGGCTTGGTTGTAGCCCCGTTGCCGCAGGCGCTCCGCATGAAGCGGGATGGGCACCACCGTATAGTCCAAGCCATAGGCCCTACGGGAGCCTGAAGACGGCTGTCGGCTTTCCACCCAGCGGGATCCCAGCCATTCTCCCAAAACCGAGCCAATGCGCCGTTGTCCCTCGTACTTCAGGCAGTAGATGGCCCTGCGCAGCGCCCCCCGGTGGATCCCCCAGGCGTAAAGTGGCCAAGGCGAGGTGGTGACTGGCCAAGTGGCAAGGCGCTCCGCCTGCAACCGCCTTTGACAGTCTTGACAGAACACGGCCTTGGCAGGGCGCCGGCAAAGCGGACATGGAGGCACAATCCACCAATCTAACCAGCCCATCGTCTGCTAGGGATCCTTTCTGGTGTGCAGAGTCTCCTAAAAAGCTGAGGCAAGGGGGGAACGAGGCCGAAATTCAGACTCGGCCAGGCTAACAGCCCAGCAGTCCATCCCCAAGTTGACGCTGGGATCCCGCCTTGCTAGGATTCAATATCGCCGGATAATTCAACCGGATAATTCATTTAACATTTAAGCCGTGACCTTCTCTGCCAGCCCATGCCCACCATTCAGCAACTGATCCGTGAGGAGCGCAGCGTTGCCGCTCGCAAGACCAAGTCTCCTGCCCTGAAGGCTTGTCCACAGCGGCGGGGGGTTTGCACCCGAGTGTACACGACAACGCCCAAAAAGCCCAACTCGGCCCTGAGAAAAGTGGCTCGCGTTCGCCTCACTTCCGGCTTTGAGGTCACTGCCTACATTCCTGGCATCGGCCACAACCTGCAGGAGCACTCTGTGGTCATGATTCGCGGTGGGCGGGTTAAGGATTTGCCCGGCGTGCGTTACCACATTATCCGGGGCACCCTCGACGCTGCAGGGGTCAAAGACCGCAAACAAGGCCGCTCCAAATACGGGGCGAAACGGCCCAAGCCGGGCCAAGCTCCAGCCGCCGCTGGCAAGAAAAAATAGCTTTGCCCTCACCCTCAACCCTCCATATCCCACTCGTCATCTTTCTTTCTGCCATCCCCATCTGAACAAGCAACCCAGCTCCTATGTCTCGCCGCAACCGTGCCCCTCGTCGTGATGTGCCCCCGGATCCCAAGTATGGGAGCCGTCTGGTTACCATGCTGATCCGCAAGTTGATGATGAGGGGTAAGGCATCCCTGGCTGCCAGGATCCTCTATGAAGCTCTGGACATTGTGCGGGAGCGCACTGGCCAAGACCCACTGCCCTTGCTGGAAAATGCTGTTCGCAACGCCACCCCACTGGTGGAGGTGAAAGCCCGCCGGGTGGGCGGAGCCACTTATCAGGTGCCTGTGGAGGTGAGAGGAGAACGGGGCACTTCCCTAGCGCTGCGCTGGTTGGTGACCTTTTCGCGCACTCGTCCAGGTCGCACCATGGCCGCCAAGTTGGCCAATGAGCTGATCGATGCAGCCAACGAAACCGGCAGCGCCATTCGACGGCGGGAAGAGGTGCATCGCATGGCCGAGGCCAACAAGGCCTTTGCCCACTACCGCTACTGAACTAGCCTGGCGGAGCAGTGGAGACTTTTGGGATCCCTGTTCTGCCCAGCCCGAGTTCCAGCGAGGTGGAGAAAAATCGGCAAAAAAGATTAGAATTGTAAAGGATTTTTTAGTTTGCCCAAGTCGCAGGGCGACGAGGATTGGGAGGTTGACGTGGCACGCACAGTTCCCCTAGAACGAGTCCGAAACATCGGCATCGCGGCTCACATCGATGCTGGCAAGACCACGACCACAGAGCGGATTCTCTTCTACTCCGGTCTGGTGCACAAAATTGGCGAAGTTCACGACGGAACTGCGGTCACCGATTGGATGGCCCAGGAGCGGGAGCGGGGCATCACCATCACCGCTGCGGCCATCACCACCCGTTGGACTAAGCGGGATCCCGCAAATCCTTCCCAGCCCCTCTCCGGCGCACCGGAGTACACCATCAACATCATCGATACTCCTGGGCACGTCGATTTCACCATTGAAGTTGAGCGCTCCATGCGGGTGCTGGATGGGGTGATCGCCGTCTTTGACTCGGTGGGCGGCGTGCAGCCTCAGTCTGAGACCGTCTGGCGGCAAGCCAATCGTTACAATGTGCCCCGCATTGCCTTCGTCAACAAAATGGATCGCATGGGGGCCAATTTCCTCAAGGTTTACAACCAGATCCGGGAGCGCCTCAAGGCCAATGCTGTGCCCATCCAACTGCCCATCGGTGCCGAAGACGGGTTTTGCGGCATTGTTGACTTGGTGCGGATGCAAGCCCGCATTTATATGGATGAGATCGGCAAAGACATTCGTCCGGCCCCCATCCCTGAGGAGATGAAAGATCTCGTGGCAGAGTATCGGGCCAAGCTGGTGGAAGCAGTGGCCGAGACGGACGAAGCTCTGATGGAAAAGTACTTCGCCGAAGAAGATCTGAGCGAAGCCGACTTGATGGCGGGTCTGCGCAAAGGCACGATCAGCGGCCAAATTGTGCCCATGCTGTGTGGCTCTGCCTTCAAGAACAAGGGAGTCCAGATGCTGCTGGATGCGGTGGTGGATTACCTGCCCTCGCCTGTGGATATTCCGGCCATCAAGGGGGTGCTGCCAGATGGCTCAGAAGTGTCCCGCCGTGCCAGCGACGATGAGCCCTTCTCCGCCCTGGCCTTCAAGTTGATGAGTGATAAGTACGGGGATCTCACCTTTATTCGCGTCTACTCGGGGGTGTTGACCAAAGGTACTTATGTGCTCAACTCCACCAAGAACAAGAAGGAGCGAATTTCGCGGTTGGTGGTGCTGAAGGCCGATGAACGCTTGGACGTGGATGAGCTGCGGGCAGGAGATCTGGGAGCTGTGGTGGGCCTCAAGGACACCACCACCGGAGACACCCTCTGCGACGAAAATGCGCCGGTGATCCTGGAGTCTCTGTTTATCCCAGAGCCGGTGATCTCAGTAGCGGTAGAACCCAAAACCAAAGCCGATATCGATAAGCTCTCCAAGGCCCTGCAGGCCCTGGCCAAGGAGGATCCCACCTTCCGCGTGTCTGTGGATCCCGAGACCAATCAAACCATCATCTCTGGGATGGGCGAGCTGCACCTGGAGATCTTGGTGGATCGGATGCTGCGGGAGTTCAACGTAGAAGCCAATGTTGGTAACCCACAGGTGGCCTACCGCGAAACCATTCGCAAGCCGGTTAGCCGCGTGGAAGGCAAGTTTGTTCGCCAGAGTGGTGGCCGCGGCCAGTACGGCCATGTGGTTATCGACCTAGAGCCGGCGGAGCCGGGTACAGGATTTGAGTTCGTTTCCAAGATTGTGGGTGGCGTTGTGCCCAAAGAATACATTGGGCCAGCCGAGCAAGGGATCCGAGAAGCCTGCGAATCCGGTGTGCTGGCGGGCTATCCCCTGATTGACATCCGCGCCACCCTGGTGGATGGCTCCTACCACGAGGTGGACTCCAGCGAAATGGCCTTCAAGATCGCCGGTTCGATGGCTCTGAAGGAGGCCGCTCGCAGGGCAAGCCCTACCCTGCTGGAGCCGATGATGAAGGTCGAGGTGGAAGTCCCTGAAGCCTTTGTGGGGGATGTCATCGGGGACATCAACGCCCGCCGCGGCCAGATGGAGGGGATGAATACAGAAGGCGGCATTACCAAAGTCAATGCCAAAGTTCCCTTGGCGG
Organism: Synechococcus sp. R5-13; assembly: GCF_047462015.1. Taxonomy (NCBI): domain Bacteria; kingdom Bacillati; phylum Cyanobacteriota; class Cyanophyceae; order Synechococcales; family Synechococcaceae; genus Synechococcus; species Synechococcus sp. R5-13. The sequence goes on from NZ_JANSIL010000075.1 coordinate 27,062, forward strand.
AGATGTTTGGCTATGCCACCGACATTCGCTCCAAGACCCAGGGTCGAGGCACCTTCACGATGGAGTTCAGCCACTACGAGGAAGTTCCTCGCAGTATCGCCGAAGCCATCATTGCCAAAAACAAAGGAAATGAGTAGCTGACTGAAACCAAAAAGGAAGTGACGATTCATGGCACGCGCTAAGTTTGAACGCACCAAACCCCATGTCAACGTTGGCACCATCGGCCATGTTGACCACGGCAAGACCACCCTGACGGCTGCCATCACCACCACCTTGGCTGCTTTGGGCCAGGCTACAGCCAAGCGGTACGATGAAATCGACGCAGCGCCAGAGGAAAAAGCTCGCGGCATTACCATCAACACCGCCCACGTCGAGTATCAGACTGCCAACCGTCACTACGCCCACGTGGATTGTCCCGGCCACGCCGACTACGTGAAGAACATGATCACAGGCGCGGCTCAGATGGATGGGGCCATCTTGGTGGTGTCTGCAGCTGATGGTCCCATGCCCCAAACACGGGAGCACATCCTGTTGGCCCGTCAGGTAGGGGTGCCCAGCTTGGTGGTCTTTCTGAACAAGGCAGACATGGTGGACGATCCAGAGCTGCTGGAGTTGGTGGAGCTGGAAGTGCGGGAGCTTCTCTCCAAATACGACTTCCCCGGCGACGACGTTCCCATCATCAGAGGATCGGCGCTGAAAGCCCTAGAAAGAATGACCGCCAACCCCAAAACCCAGCGGGGCGAAGATCCTTGGGTGGACAAAATTTATGAGCTGATGGATGCGGTGGACTCCTACATTCCCACGCCTGAGCGGGATGTGGACAAGCCCTTCCTGATGGCTGTGGAGGATGTCTTCTCGATTACTGGTCGGGGCACGGTGGCCACGGGCCGGATCGAGCGGGGCCGCATCAAAGTGGGCGAAACGGTGGAACTGGTGGGCCTGCGAGAAACTCGCTCTACCACTGTTACTGGCCTGGAAATGTTCCAAAAAACCCTCGATGAGGGGATCGCTGGCGACAACGTTGGTGTGCTGTTGCGGGGCATTCAGAAGAACGAAGTGGAGCGCGGCATGGTGCTGGCCAAGCCCAAGACCATTACTCCTCACACCAGCTTCGAGTCTGAGGTATATGTCCTCAAGAAAGAGGAGGGAGGTCGCCACACGCCCTTCTTTGCCGGCTATCGTCCTCAGTTCTATGTGCGCACCACCGATGTAACCGGCACCATCTCTTCCTTCACGGCTGATGACGGATCCCAGCCAGAGATGGTGATGCCTGGTGACCGCGTTAAGATGACGGTGGAGCTGATCCAGCCCATCGCCATTGAGCAGGGGATGCGCTTTGCTATCCGCGAGGGTGGCCGTACTGTCGGAGCGGGTGTTGTCTCCAAGATCCTGAAGTAAGCTGCTTTTTCCTGGCAGGGATTGAGTGCCGACGGCCCCAGACCAACTCAGTTGCGATAGTGGCGCGGAGCACTTTCCCTGCCAGCTTTTTTGAGTCCCCCTTTTTCTGGATTGCTCTCCGGCCATGCCTACCTTGACTCAACAGAAAATTCGTATCCGCCTGAAGGCTTACGATCATCGGCTGCTGGATACTTCCTGCGACAAAATCGTGGATACGGCTCGTCGTACCGACGCCGTGCCGGTTGGCCCGATTCCTTTGCCTACTCGGCGCCGCATCTACTGTGTGCTGCGCTCCCCCCACACCGACAAGGACTCGCGGGAACATTTTGAAACCCGCACCCACCGGCGCATTATCGACATCTATTCCCCCTCTTCCAAAACCATCGATGCTCTCATGAAGCTGGATCTGCCGGCAGGGGTAGATATCGAGGTGAAGCTGTGATGGATCTGCAGAGATCCCCCGCTTTCGCAGTCATTTCGTAGAGCTTGGATGAGGGCAGCAGCGGGTGACAACATCGGTTGATCCGGTCGATCGCGATAGTGGTGCAGACCCCTCTCAGGGGTTGGCAACTCCAGGAGCGGCCCAATCCCCCATCCCGGTTTTGGTGGTGGGGGCCTTGGGCAAAATGGGGCGAGAGGTGGTGCGAGCCGTTGCCCAGACGCCCGACATGAGGTTGGTGGGGGCGGTGGCCCGCTCTCAACTGGGCTCGGATATTGGCGAGGTGCTGGGCCTGGGATCCCTGGGGGTGGAGATTACCGACGACCTGCCGGGGCAGTTGCTGAGGTTGTCGCAGCGCAGCAGCCGCGGCGTAATGGTGGACTTTACCCATCCTCGGTCGGCCTTTGAACATGTTCGCTCGGCCATTGCCTTTGGCGTGCGTCCGGTGGTGGGGACGACGGGCCTGACGCCGGAGCAGGTGGAGCGGCTGCGGGATCTGGCGGATAAGTCCGGTGTGGGCTGTTTGATCGCGCCCAATTTCGCCATCGGCATGATTTTGCTGCAGCAGATGGCCCTGCAGGCGGCGCAGTATTTTGACCACGTTGAGATCATCGAGCTGCACCACAACCGCAAAGCGGATGCCCCCAGCGGCACGGCTCTACAGACGGCCCAACGGCTGGGACAATTGGGCAAAACCTTTAACCCGCCCGTTCGCGACAGCAGGACGGAGTCCTCAGTGGAAGAAAAAGAGCTGATCCCCGGTGCGCGGGGAGGGCTCTCTGGCCCCAACATTCCCATTCACAGCGTTCGTCTGCCGGGGTTGATCGCCCATCAGGAGGTCATTTTTGGTGGGATGGGGCAAACCCTCACCTTGAGACACGACACCACCGATCGGATAGCTTTTATGCCGGGGGTGATCCTGGGGATCCGCAAGGTGCTGCAGCTTCAAGGTTTGGTCTACGGGCTGGAGCAGGTCTTGAGCTAGTGGGTCAGGGGAGGGATCCCGGCCTCATCCAGGATGCGGGGGATGAGGTGCTCGGCTTTGACGGCCATCAGATGCACCCCGTGGCAGATTTGGCGGGCCTGCCGCACCTGTTCGGCGGCAATGCGGATCCCTTCTTCGAGGGGGTGGGCGGCGTTGGCCAGCCGCTGGATAATCTCGTCTGGGATCTTCACTCCTGGCAGGTTGCGGTTGATAAACTCGGCATTTTTGGCCGACTTGAGCAAAAAGATGCCGGCCAAAATGGGCTTGCCGGCGGGACGGCCCAACTTATCCATGAAGCGCTCCAGTTGCTCAAAGTCGGTGACCATCTGGCTTTGGAAAAATTGGGCTCCGTTTTCCAGCTTGCGGTGGAAGCGCCGCTCCAGGCCGGAAAAGCTGCCCGATTGGGGTTCTACCGCTGCCCCTGCCAACAGATGCGTGCCCCCATCCGGGAGAGGTTTGCCATTGCAATCTAGGCCGTTGTTCAGCCGTTGGATAAGCTGCAGCAAGCGCACCGACTCCAGATCGAATACGGGGCGGGCATCGGGGCAATCGCCGATGTGGATGGGATCCCCGGTGAGGGCCAACACATTGCGCAGGCCGAGAGCTGAGGCCCCCAACAGATCCCCCTGGAGGGCCAGGCGGTTGCGATCCCGACAGGCCAACTGCAGGATCGGTTCAACGCCTGCCTGATGCAACAGCAGCGAAGCTGCCAACGGGCTCATGCGGGCCATGGCTCGGTTGGAGTCCGTAATGTTGATGGCATGCACCCGCCCCTTGAGCTGCTGGGCCAAAGACAGCAGGGTGCTGGTGTCGGATCCCTTGGGGGGGGTGATCTCGGCGGTGAGCAGAAATTCCCCCCGCTGGATGGCCTGGGCGAAGCGGGACAGGGGAGGTGATGAGGGGATCAGGGCCACAATTCCTGAAGGAAAGGTAAAACGGCTGGCTTATTATCGACTTTTCCGGGAGGTTTTTCCAGACAGGTCGTCCTTTCTCAAGGCTTGGGCGAGGGAAGGGGGCTGGGCGGGGGCTGCACCCGCATTTCCCCCAGCCATATCTGGGGATCCCCCTGTTGCAGATGCTGCCGCCAATCTTGTGCGGCTGCAGGAGGGATCCCGTCCGGGCTTAAAGTCCAGCTCCAGCCGATCACCTGAGGCCAGCGCTGCGCCTCCAGACCTTCCAGCAGCGGTTGAGAGGTTGCTGAGCCCGGAGCCGGCCCGCGGATCACCACAGGCACTTCCGGGTTGAGGGCCTCAAGGCGGCGGTACAGCGGTTCAAAAGCGGCGGGATCCCCCGTTACCTGTAGGCTCAGCCAGTCCATCCCAGGGAAGTTAGCCCAGGCGGACACGGCCTCTGCATCTTCTCCGTCCAGCTCCACCACCCAGAGCAAATTGGCCGAGGACTCCGTCCCGCTAACGCGAACAGAGCGCAGGGTTTGCATCAGGTGTTGGTAGGCCCGTTGTTGCAGCGAGGACTCCGTCCCACCAAAGGGCTCCCCACCGCTACCGCGAGCGCGTTCGGGATCCCCGTCGCCAACGACGACGGCCAGGATGATGGGGGTGGCAAAGCGCTGGATCCCGCGGGCCCAAGAGCGCAAGGTCTCATCGTGATCCCCATTGGCCAAGGCAGAAAGTTGGGCTGGATCTAGCCGCAGGCGCAGGTAGGGGACTGAGCCGCTTTCCCGCAGGCGACTGGCCAACTGCTGTGGAAAGTCCTGGCGGGGATCCCAGAGGTGATCCACGGCTGCCCAGGCGGGGGGTTGACCAATGGCCTGGCGGTAGGACAAGAGCTGATCCCAAGTGGGAATGCCCGGCCAAGCAGCCCCGTGATATAGCCGGCCCGGAGGCGGCGGCAGCGGCCTACCCCGTTGAAAGGGGGCGGAATCGGGTGGGATTGGCGAGGTGAGAACAACCTCCAGCCGCAGCGGCGGCAAGACCTCACCGGCAGGGGGATGCGGCAGGGAGAAAGGGAGGATCCAACTGCGCTCCTGGAACTGGCCTCGGATGATCTGCTGAGGGTGAAAGTCCTGGGGAGGTGGCAGCGGTTCCAGCGGGTCTTCCCCCCAGAAAGCCCGTTGGATTACCAAGCGCACCCCTGCGCCGGGGTGGATCAGAGGCGTGGTGGTATCCAGGTGAAAGCTACCCCTGAGGCGGGTGGACGTCTCGTTGGGCTCAACCCGGAAGGAGAAGGTGAGCTGGTCAGATCGGTAGGTGCCTGGAGCGGGGGAAGCAGTGGGGGGCGGGGATCCCGGCAGGCTTTCGCAGTCGGTGCAGGGAAAAATGGCCTGCGGATGGAGAGAGACAGAAGCCTCGCGGGCAGATTGCAATTGCTGGGGGCTGATGACAAAGCTGGCCCAAAGATGCTTCAGACGGGGATCCCGACCGGGCGAGATATCGGAGAAGGTTCGGCCCTCAGGAGTGGCCGTGCGGGTGCCGGCAGCCGTGCCGTCCAGAGGCACCGTGGAAACTGGGTCGCCAGCACAGCCCCCCAAAAAAACGACCGACAAGATCAGGGGCAGCGCCCAGCAGATTAAGGGTTTGAGTTTGCAGTTGGATGGCTGCCTCTGGGATTCCTGGATCATGGCTTCACCTCAATACACCACTCCCACGCCACCGCTTTTGGCCCGCAGAGGGTTTTCCCGCTCACCGCTAGAGGGATCTTCCCCCAAAGGCCGGCTCCCCAGGTCTGATCCCGATCACACCCTTGGCCGCAGCGGAGCCGGCACTGTCCGGACCAAATGCAAGCCATGAAACGCCGGCCTACCCCTGTGGCACTGCCGCCGCTTCCGGGTAGATGACCAACATCCCCTCGTAGAGGATTTGGCCGGGCTGCACCTCCAGGCGGTCAATGCGCACGCCCGGATCCAACTGAATGGGGAAATCGGCCAGGCCGGGGATGGGGATCTCTTGGCCTTCGCTCACCCAGAGGGGATTGACCAGCCGCAACCGGTTGGGACCTTGGGCTTCTAGGCCGGTCAGCACCGTCACCGGCGCTTCCACCCCTTCGGGAGTGGTTAAGTTGGCCTGGATGCGCAGCCGACCCTGTTCCAGCGTGACCTGAGGCTGGCGGATAAGAAAAGGCACCACTTGGCCCCCAACAGGCAACTGCACCTGGGCCTGAGCCAGTTGGGCTTGGATGAGGGGAGCCTGGAGGGTGCGGTTCAGGTCTTCCTCGGTAAGGCGCAAGCTCACCTGCACCGGCACAGGGGCCAATAGCCGCAGTGGGCTCCGTCCTTGGATGGCTTCGCCCACATTGAGGCGAATATCCTGGCCCTGCAGCCGCAGATGACTGATCTGAAAGCCTTGATAGCTGAGGTTGTCTCCCGACACCTGGGCTTGAGGGATCTGCCCATTCAAAATCTGGGCGTCAGAGCCGACAATTTGCACTTGCAGGTTATCGACCCTCTGCACCTCAGAACGGATCCAAGCCGCCACCAAAGGGCTGAGAAGGGATCCGGCAATTTGGGCAAATCCGGGCCAAGGCCAAAACATGGTGGGTAGGCTGAGCAGCAATGCAAACCCTAGCCGCTGCCCCGCTTGCGAGAGCCGTTGGCGGCGACAGGCTGCCGATTGGGCTTCGAGAGGAGACGGATCTGGAGCAGGCCGATGGCAAGACGTGAGCAGCACTGGATACCTCAGGAGCAACGACAAGCGATGGTTTCCACCCGAACTACGACCAGACTAGGGCAGGACTTCTCCGCCGAACAGAGGGATCCCCCGCACACTTGGAGAGGCTATCCATCCGTCAACTGCCACCAAAGATACCCCAGCCGCAGGTAGTGAAGCCGTAGCCAGGGCAAAGGGAAAGAGCGGGGCGGCTGGCGAAACAGAGCGCTCATCTGGGAAGGGATCCCGGCGATCTCCTGGGCCAGCATTTTGCCCGCCCACACCGCCGTGGCTACACCGCTGCCGTGATAGGCCAGGCCATACCATAGGCTGGGATCCGCCGGCGAAGGGCCAATATGGGGGTGAAACTGTCGAGAAAGGCAGACCAGTCCATTCCAGGCGTACTCGATCTCCACCCCTTCCCAAGCAGGGAAAAGACGATAGAGCTGTCGAGTCATCCAAGTGCGCAACTGCTGTCGCTCCGTCGGGGTATCGCGGGTGCCACCCCGCCCCCCAAACAGCAAACGCCCATCCGGCAGTAGGCGGTAATAAAACAGCAGCCGCCGCATGTCGTAGAGTGGCGTCGGATTCCACCACCCTTGCGCTTTCTGCTCCTGAGGCGTCAGAGGTCGGGTGACCAGGATGTTGGACAGTGCCGGCAACAGGGATCCCGCCAGTTGGGGATACAGGGCCTCTGGGGTGTAGCCATTGGTGGCGATGACCAAGTGCCGAGCGCGCACCGTTCCTCCCGGCGTGTGGCAGCAGTGGTGGGATCCCACCTTTTCCCAGGCCGTGACCGGACTGCCGCTGTACAGCTTCGCCCCCCACCGGTGGGCCGCTTGGGCCAGTCCTTGGGTGAGCTTGAGGGGGTTGAGGCCAAACCCCACCCCGATGTGCAAAGCGCCGTGGTTCTCTTGGCTGTTGAAGCCGCGTTCCCGCAGCTCTTTGGGGTTGAGGAGCTGGGCCGGGTAGCCCGCCACCTGAGTACAGATCTGGTACTCGGCCTCTAACTCCGACCATGCCTGTGGACGATGGGCCACTGCGTAGCAGCCCTGTCCCTGAGCCTCTAGGGAGAAGCCCTCGCTGGCCGCCAGCTCCTGAACGGTTTCCACTGCCTGCCATTGATCCCGGTAGTAGCGCTCCGTCTCCGCCAGCCCCACCCGCCGCACCATCTGGGTGTGGGTAAGGTGGCTCGACCCCACCCCGCAAAAGCCACCGTTGCGTCCCGAGGCCCCCCAACCCAGGGATCCCGCCTCCAGCAGACAAGCATGGATGCCGTGGTCGCGGGCCAGGTGCAAGGCCGTCGATAGCCCCGTCAATCCTCCCCCCACAATGACCACCTCCGCGCCCACCTGCGCTTGCAAAGGTGCCGGATGCCGCCAACCGGGATCTGCTATCGTGCTGTCCCAGTAGCTGCCGACCGGGCAGGCAGGATCGTAGGTGCTGGCAGGATAAAGGCCCTTTCTCATACGAGCAATGGGAAGAACATCTTGCTGGGCAACGCCGAAGTGCTCGGTACCGCTGAGGCGACCGGTCGAAGAACAATTTTTGAAGGGGATCCCCTCACTCCTGGGCAACGCTGTCGCAACCGGCAGCAGCGGCCTCCATATCGGCAGGGGTATTGCAGTCCAGGAAGATCTCAGGAGTGTAGAGCTCCACCTCCTGTACCCGCCTGCCCAGATCCTGCAACAACCGGCGCAGGCCCAGGGTTTCTTCTCGGAGATCCAACAGCTTTTCCCGCAAGCGCCTGTCGATCAGGGTAGGGTGCCCCCGTCGCCCTCGATGCACCGGCACAGTAGCCCAAGCGCGATGGCGCAGATGGTACTCCAGCAAGCTGTGGTAGATCCACGCCGGGCGAGGCTGATCCACCGCCGAAATGGCCAGCACCTGAAAATCGGCAGGGATCCCTTCCACCCCTACCCGAATGGAGTGGGTCTTGCCCAGCTCAGGAGCCGGATTGACCAGCACCTCTGCCCCTGCCAAGTGGGGTTGGGCTGCCGCCAAATGCTGGGATCCCAGCACCACCCAGGGTTGAAACCCCGCCTGTCGCCACTGAAAAATCTGGTAAGAGAGCAGGGTTTGCCCGTCTTTCCAGGGCAGAAAGGCTTTCGGCTCTCCCATCCGCGTGGAAAACCCAGCCGCCAAGATCAGCGCATGCAGCTTCGGCTCATTTGCCAAGGAGCTTCACCAGCAGAATGCCAAACAAATATAGAAACGTCACAGCCCCGGCCAAAAGGCTCTGGGTGAGGGGATCCGTCGAAGGGGTGAGAATGGCCCCCGCCACCACCGCGCCCAGAACCACGTAGCGCCAGCCCTTGAACATCTGCTCGGCAGTCACCAGACCCAATCCTCCCAGCAGCGCCTGCAAAATCGGCACCTGAAAGGCCAGGCCGGTGCTGAACAGCAGCAGCAGCACAAACTCAAAGTAGCGGTCGATGGACCAAGCCTGATCCACCACCCCTTCGCCGTAGCGGATGAAAAAGTTAAGCGCCGCCGGAATGAGGAGATAGTAGGCAAAGACCAAGCCGGCCACAAAGAGAAGGCTGGATCCCAGCACCACCGGCCCCAGCAGCTTGCGCTCCTTCACGCTCAGCCCCGGCAAGACGAAGCGGGCAATTTGGTAGAGCAAAAAGGGTGTGGCCAGCAATAACCCCGAGTAGGCCGCCACCTTCACAGAAACGAAAAAATACTCCCCCGGCGCCAGTTGCAAAAAGGTAACCCCCTGCGCGGGCACCTCCAGCAGGGCGACAATGCGGTTCACCACGGCAAAGCAAGCGATGATGCAGATCACCACCGCGATCACGCTGGCCAACAGGCGGCTGCGCAGCTCTTCCAAGTGCTCCATCAAGGTCATTTCGACCTCGTAGGGAAACTCCGGATCCCGCACCCGACCAGGCTCAGGGGCCGCCGCGGCTTGCTCCGGGGATTCGGTCTCAGAGGCAAGGGTCATGGGCCAAGGTGTAACGAGACGTTCCCCGCTATCTTAGCGCTGCCCCCTCTCCAGGGAAAAGCACTTGTCGAGCCGCTATAGGGGGATGTAGCCCTGGCCTGTTAAGGGGATCTTGGGGCCTGAGCAGAGGGGACGGGGAAGGGGAGTGGCTGCAATTTCTAGCGCTTGCCCAAGCCCAGCGCCTTTTCCACCTGCTGGGCGGCATAGGCCATGGCAAAACAGCAGATAAAGTAGATCAGGCCGATAAAAAACAGCACTTCCCGCTGGGTGCCCAGCCAGTTGGGGTTGGTGAACACCACGCGCCCCGCCTGCAGCAGGTCGATGAGGCCGACAATGAACACCAGCGACGTGTCTTTGAAGAGAGTGAGGAACTCGTTCACCAGCGCCGGAACGGCTGCCCGCAGTGCCTGGGGCAAAATCACCAAAGCGGTCACTTGAAAGGGGTTCAAGCCCAGCGCCCGTGCCGCCTCCAGCTGGCCCAGCGGGATCGACTGCAGGCCGCCCCGCACGTCCTCGGCCACGTACACGGCTGTAAACAAGATGAAGGCCACCTCCGCCCTGATGATCAGGTTGACGCTGATCCCCCCCAGAAAGAAGGGCACCAACAGCCAGGCGGCAAACAGAATGGTGGTCAGAGGCACCCCCCGCACCAGCTCGATCACCAGCGTGCAGAAGATCCGGATTACCGGCAACGCCCGATTGGCCCGGCCCAACGCCAGCAACACCCCAATGGGGAAGCCGATGATCATGGCGGCTGCCGCCAAGATCAAGGTCAGCAGCAGTCCAGACAGTTGCTCGGTTCGCACTGCCGGCCAATTGGGGCCCAGGTTGCCCAGCAGCAGCTCCAGACAGAGGGGCAAGATCAAGGCCCAAACCCAGATGGAAGCCAGCCGCCAGGATTCCCGTCCGCGACTGAGGGCAATAGCGGCAAAAGTCGCTCCAGAGCAAACCGCCAGCCACCCCTGCGACTGGGTTCCCAAAGGCAGGAACGCGGCCAAGCCCATAGCAGCTCCCAAGAGAATGAGGTAGTGCAGCAGCACACCGCCCCAAGCCCCCCCCGCTACCCCCAAGGTGGCCAGCACAATTCCCAACACCGCCCACACCCGCCACAGTTGGCTGCTGGGGTAGGTGCCGCTGGCAAAGATTTTCAGGTTGGCCGGGATCACCTCCCAGCGGGCTTGGGTGAACGCCCAGTTCCAGAACAGGGAAATTGCCCAGGCCAACACCAAGGCAGAGACCAAGGTGAGCAAGGTGCTCAGCCAGGAGTCGAACAGGTTGCGGCGCACCCAAGCCAGAGGACTTTGTTTCTCCCTGGGGGGGAGTACCTTTTCTTCTACAAGGGGAGAGGAGAGACTGCTGGGCATGGGTTAGCGCTCCACCAATTTGACGCGGGCATTGAGCCAGTTCATGCCGTAGGAAACCACCAGGTTGAAGGTCAGATAGGTGGCCATGAGGATGGCGAACATCTCCACCGAGCGTCCCGACTGGTTGATGATGGTGCTGCTGATGTTGAACAGATCGGAGAAGCCAACGGCAATGGCCAAGCTGGAGTTTTTAATCAAGGTGAGATACTGAGTGTTCAAGGAGGGGATCATGATCCGCAGGGCCTGGGGCACAATCACCAAGCGAAAGGTTTCCAGCTCCGACAGGCCGATGGCCCGGGCTGCCTCCCACTGCCCCCGCGGCACCGCCAAAAAGGATCCCCGCACCACTTCGGCAATGTAGCAGCCGGTGTAGGTCACCAAGCCCAGCATCATGGCGGTAAACTCCGCCGAAAGCTGGATCCCACCCCGGAAGTTAAAGCGCTCCAGTACCGGGACATCCAGCCGCACCGGCGGCTCTGGGAAGAGCACCCAGCAGGCCACCGCCAGCAGCACCACCCCCGCAGCCACCCACAGGTTCCGCTGCCGGGATCCCAGCTCGGGTCGGCAGACTAGGAGCAGCTTGCGGATCCCCCACCCAGCCGCGATTACAATGGCCAGCGCGGGAACCAGCCAGCCGCTGGGATCCAACCCGGGCAGCTTCACTCCCCGCTGGTTGATAAAGACAAGCCCGCCGATGGAGAGACTGTTGCGCACCCCCGGCAGGGTGAGGATCACCCCCTGGTACCAGAAGATCACGATCAGCAGCACCGGGACATTGCGAAAGATCTCGGTAACAACGGTGGCCAGCTGGCGGGCCAGCCAGTTGCTGGAGAGGCGAGCCATCCCCAGGACAAAGCCCATCGCCGTCGCCAACACAATGCTGACTGCCGACAGCCAGAGGGTGTTCACCGCTCCCACCGCCAGAGCCTTCAGGTAGCTCTCGGAGGGGTCGTAGGGGATCAGCCCCTCGGTGATCCCAAAGTTGGCGGAGTTGCCCAGAAAGCGAAAGCCCAAACTGATGCCCAGGCGGCGCAGGCTGGCGAGGAGGTTCTGAGCAAGGATCCCGAACACCAGCAGCACGGCCACGACAAAGGCCACCTGCAGCAAGAGCTTCAGGATACGCTCATCCCGCCACCAGGGGGGGCGAAGGTGGGGCTGGTCAGACAGTGCAGTCATGGGGCGCAGGCAACAATCCAAAGTATGACAGGAAACAAGGGATCCCTGGCCGGTACTGACCAACCGGGATCCCTAGGCCCGGATTCCGAATCAGCCGATCAGCGGAAAGGCGGCGCGTACTGGATCCCGCCTTTGGTGTAGGGCTGGTTCAAGCCCCGCGGCACGCCCAAGGGGGTCAGGTGGCGGTTGAAGATCTCGCCGTAGTTGCCCACCGCCTTGATGACATTGACCACCCAATCCGGCTTCAGGCCCAGCAGCTCTCCCAGGTTGCCTTCCTGGCCCAAGAAGCGGCGAATGTCCGGATCCTCCGACTTGAGGAACTCGTCCACATTGGCGCTGGTGATCCCCTTTTCTTCTGCATAGAAGAGGGCGTAGACCGTCCAGTTCATAATGTCGGAGAAACTCTCATCTCCGTGGGGAACCAGCGGCCCCAAGGGCTCTTTGGAAATGATCTCCGGCAAGATCACGTGGTCATCAGGAGAAGCCAAGCTGGCCCGGCGGGAGATGAGGGCGCTTTGGTCGCTGGTGATGGCATCGCAACGGCCCTCTTCGTAGGCGTTGAAAGAGGAATCGTCGCCGTCGAAGGTCACCGGGGTAAAAGGAATGCCACGGGCGCGGAAGGTATCCGCCAAGTTCAGCTCGGTGGTGGTGCCGGCAATCACACAGATGGTGGCCCCCTTCAGATCTTCCAATTTCTCCACCCCCAGCGACTTCTTCACCATAAATCCTTGGCCATCGTAGTAGACGGTGGGGCCGAAGGTGACCGCCCACTCCCGATCCCGGGTGAGGGTCCAGGTGGTGTTGCGGCTAATCATATCGACCTCGCCCGACTGAATCGCAGACTGGCGATTGGCCGCCGTCAGGTAGACGTATCGAACCTTGTCCGGATCTCCAAAGAGAGCGGCAGCTACTGCCCGGCAGATGTCGATATCAAAACCCACATACTTGCCTTGGTCATCCAGGTTGCCGAATCCGGGCAGTTGGTTGTTTACCCCACAGATCAACTCGCCCCGAGCCTTGATGCGGTCGGTGAGCGGCCCCAGCTGCGCCCAAGCGGGAAGGGACTGCAGGCCCATAGACAACGCCAGTGCCCCGGCCAAGGGAGCCAATCCGTTCAAATGCTTTATCCAGTTCATAAAATTACCCCATGTCAATCCTCAAGATCTTCGTCGTCAACAGTCGTTCATACACGGCACTTCAACCGAGATACCGTGCCATTGGGTTACACTCCTGCCACACCCCACACCCCATAGAATGGTTTGCCATAGGCGCCTACGATTTTCTCAAAGCCTTACATGTCAGGGCGTATGGAAATGTTGCAGAGGCTACGGTTGTGGCTCGGCCAGTTCTGCCATGGTACCCATGCCTGCTTTGGTGAAACTTAGGGAGTCACCCACCCATGCAAGGATCCCCGCACATAAGGTCTTCACTCTCTCCGCAAAGTGCAGCCAGCGCTGACATTATCCAATGCGAAGATGTTCACAAATGGTACGGCGATTTCCACGTCCTCAAGGGCATTACCACCCGCATCCGCCGCGGAGAGGTGGTGGTGGTCTGTGGGCCTTCAGGTTCGGGCAAGTCAACGTTTATTCGCACGTTGAACCGCTTAGAAGAACACCAGAGAGGGCGCATTGTGGTAGATGGCATTGAGCTAACCAGCGACCTGCGCAACATCGATGCCATTCGCCGCGAGGTGGGCATGGTTTTTCAACAGTTCAACCTGTTTCCCCATCTCACGGTTTTGCAAAATGTAACCCTTGGCCCAATCCACGTGAAAAAGATGAAAAAAAGTGAGGCGATAGAGCGGGCTATGGAACTGCTAAGCCGCGTGGGGATCGCCGAGCAAGCAGAAAAATACCCGGGGCAACTTTCGGGGGGGCAGCAGCAGCGGGTGGCGATTGCCCGCGCCTTGGCCATGAATCCGGCGGTGATGCTCTTCGATGAGCCCACCTCGGCCTTGGATCCAGAGATGATCAAGGAGGTGCTGGACGTGATGCGGGAGTTGGCCCGCTCGGGGATGACCATGGTGTGTGTAACCCACGAGATGGGCTTTGCCCGCGAGGTGGCGGATCGGATTATCTTCTTCGACCGCGGCAAGATCGTGGAGGAAAACACCCCCCAAGAGTTTTTCAGCAATCCGAAAGAAGAGCGCTCCCGCCTGTTTTTATCCCAGATCCTTTCCCACTAGCGAGTCCTTCAGAAGGGGGTGAGGCGTGCCAGAAAAGCCCCCTCCGGCTCTTGATAGACAATCTGCCCCTGCCAGCCGTTGGTGTGGGCACACTGCAGCAGGGTTTCCGGATCTACAAATAGCCAGGGAAAGGGATCCCCCCGCTGGCCGTTGTACTCGGCTACAAAGTTCACTACCTTGGCTTTTGCCTCGCTCCCTTCCTGCCAATCTTCTGAGCCACCTGCTTCGAGGTGGGCAGGAGCGGCCAGCTTGCCAGAGGGATCTTCCAAGTTTTCTAAACGCCCTCCCTCTTCTGCCGGCAGATTCCGCAGATCTGCGAGGTCGCTGGCATCGCTCAAATCGGTGGAATCCAGGAGCAACTGGCCAGTGGGCTGAACCCAGTGGCGAGCCAGGCGCAAAAAACGCTCCAAGCCCGACAGGGATCCCGCCAAGCCGACGCCGTTCATCAGCAGGAGTAGGGTATCGAAGGGCTCTCCTGGCCCCGCCCAGTGGAAAAGATCGGCGGCAATGCGGCAGCGCACCCCCCGCTCTGCCATGATCTGCAACGCCACCGGGGAGCGATCCAAGGCAGCCACGGCCAATCCTTCCTCCTGCAGCAGCAGGCTGTGGCGGCCCGTGCCGGCGCCGATGTCCAGCACCCGACCGCGGCATAGATCCAAAGCCATGGCCTCCACCTCCGGCAGCTCCTGGGTGAAGAACACCTCTGGGGAGACCACCTGGGGCTCTTCCGCCAACGGGATCCCCTCCAGGCCGTAGGCATGCAAGAGCAGGGATCCCTTGGCCTGGCCTCGGTGCCAGTCCCATAGGGCTTGCTCTAAGGGATCCTGAAGTGGGTAATTCTCGACAGCCTTTATCATGGAAGGGGAAAGCTAAACCATTGACCCGATGGCCATCGTCGCCTTTCTTTACGGTGCCGCTATCGTCCTTTTGCTGATTGCAGCAGTGGTTTGGGCAACATCTCGGCAGTTCAATGTGGAGACCGAGACGCAGATCGGCACCTCGCCAGAAGAGCCCTCCGAGACCTCATCCGTTCCCATTTCCATTGTGGAGCAGCTAGAGCGCCAATACCGCAACAGCCCTTCCTACCGTCCCGATCCGTGACATACTCCCGCACTCATGCTGATGCATAGTCGGAGATCCTTAGAGATCCTTGGAAAGATGACTTTTGAGGATTCCTGAGGATACAAGCAGTGTCTTTGCTGGCCGAAGGTCGGCGTTTTCTTCCCTGAATCATGGTTGTCAAGTCTCCGCCACCCATTGTCTACATCGTCCTGGGTCTATTGCTCCTCTGGGGCGGTCATCGTGCTTGGCGGGCGGGCTATGTTCGCTGGCCGCAAGGGATCCCTCTGCCTCAGGTGTCGCTGCCAGGGTTGGGGGGTGGAGCACAAGATCTGCTCCTGACCAGCGGCGAGCGCACCTTGTTTGCCGATAGCAGCCCCACGGCCACGGCAGCGGCGGAGCTATTGCGCCAAGGTAACCTCAGCGCAGCCATCTCGGTGTTGGAGATGGGTCTGCAAAGCAACCGCAACGACCCAGAAGCTCGCATTTTCTTGAACAACGCCCGCGCCCAGCAGCAGGGCAGTCCCTTGAGCCTGGCGGTGGTGGTGCCCATCTCCAGCAACCCCAACCGCGCCAAAGAGACCCTGCGCGGGGTGGCGCAAGCTCAGGAGGAGCTTTTCCAACAGGGGGGAATCGGAGGACGGCTGCTGCGGGTAGTGATTGCCGACGATGGCGATAACCCTGAGCGAGCAGCAGCGGTGGCCAAAGCCCTGGTGGCGCAGCCTGAGATCTTGGGGGTGATTGGCCATAACACCAGCGATGCCACCCTGGCTGCAGCCGAGGTTTATCAGCCTGCCGGCTTGGCGATGATCTCCTCCACCTCCACCAGCACTCGCATCAGCATGCTGGGGGATGCCATTTTTCGCACCGTGCCCTCCGATCAAGTGGCCGGCACGCAACTGGCCCGTTATGCTCTCAACACGTTGCGGTTGCAAAGGGTGGCCATCTTCTACAACCCCAACAGCGCCTACAGCTCCAGCTTGCGCGATGCCTTTGCCTCCACCCTGACCAGCGAAGGGGGCATCGTGCTGGCGGAGTTCGACTTATCGGCGTCGGACTTCAACCCCCAGGCCAGCCTGCAAAGGGCCGTCGGCCAAGGAGCCCAGGTAGCTTTTTTAGCTCCCACGGCTTCCGTAGCCGAAAAAGCGCTGGCCGTAGCCCGCGAGAACGCTGTAGCTGGTAAGCCCCTTGCTCTTCTGGGCGGCGATGTGCTCTTCAGCCTCGCCACGTTGCAAGACGGGGGAGCAGCGGTAGAAGGCTTGGTGGTGGCGGTACCCTGGCATCCTCAGGTGCCTCGCAACCGCGAGTTTGCCCAGAAGGCAGCCCAGCTCTGGGGAGGGCAGGTGAGCTGGCGCACCGCTCTGGCCTACGACGCCACCCGGGTTTTCTTGCAAGCTTTCAGCCAAGGAGCCACCAGCCGCAACGCTGTGCTGGCCCGTTTGCAGGATCCCAACTTCCTCCTCCAGGACGGCGCTTCCGGAGAAGTGCGCTTCTTGCCCTCCGGCGACCGCAATGCTCCCCATGTGCTGGTGCGGGTTGAGCCCGGCAACCGCTCCGGTACCGGCTACGATTTCGTGCCTCTCCCCTAGGGATCCCGGCAGACGCTACAGTGGGGGATGCTCTCAATCTCCTCAGAATCGAATGGATCCCATGCCCACTCGGATCACAGCCTGCTTTCAGGCGCTGCGCAGCCGTGGTGAAAAAGCCCTCATCCCCTACCTCACCGCTGGGGATCCCAACTTGGAAACCACCTTTGAGGCTTTGCAGGTTCTGGATCAGAGCGGCGCCGATCTTATCGAGCTGGGGGTACCCTACTCGGATCCCTTGGCGGATGGGCCGGTGATCCAAGCAGCAGCCACCCGCGCCCTCAGTCGGGGAGTCACTTTGGGCGCCATTCTACAAGGCTTGCGCTGTCTCTCGCTGCAGGCCCCCCTGATCCTGTTCACCTACTACAACCCCATCCACCAGCTCGGCATCCCCAACTTTCTGCATCAACTGCGGCAGGCCGGCTGTGCCGGCTTGGTCGTCCCCGATCTGCCTCTGGAAGAGGCGGGATCCCTGCGACAAGCAGCCCAGGCCGAAGGGATCGACCTCATCCTGCTGGTGGCACCTACCAGCCCCCCGGAGCGCATGCGCCGCATTGCCCAGCAGTCCAGTGGCTTTGTCTACTTGGTCAGCACCACCGGCGTTACCGGCGAACGGGCCACCCTGGAAAAGCGGATCCCGGCTTTGCTGCAGCAACTGCGCCAACAAACCCCCCTGCCGATTGGGGTGGGCTTCGGCATCTCCACTCCCGACCAGGCCCGCCAGATCGCTCTCTGGGGAGCAGATGCGGCGATTGTGGGCAGCGCATTTGTGCAACGGCTGGCCAAAGCCCCCACGCCTGAAGAAGGACTGCAACAAATAGCTCACTTTTGTCGAGCCCTCAAAGCGGCCCTGCAAGAGGTGACCACTCCAGAGTGTTAACTTCTGTTCAGGAAGGTGCCCACTCAGACTGCTTCCATCTCAAAACAAATGTTTACATTTTGTGAGCCAGCCCGCAGACCCATTTCCCCCCTGCTGCGCCCCATAGTCCAGGGATCCCAGCCTAGGCAGACATTTTGGGGTTGGTAGGTTTGCAAATCTTCACAAAACACTCATCCATCCCGCGATATAAAATTAGGCTGGATGCTCGGCTGTCTGAAAGTCGCAGAGGTTCTTGACCTATCTAAAAATTTAGGGGTTCGGTGGGGGGTCTGCTGCCACGGAATCCTTGATTTTTGGGGGTCAAAGAGAATCCCGCAAAAAAGCTTGGGATTCGGCTTTTGGGAGGTTCAGCCAGTCGCTCATCGCTTTTTGGAAAGACCAGAAGGAGATCCATCATGCAAGATGCTTTTACCCGGGTGATCGCTCAGGCAGATGCACGCGGTGCCTTTTTAAGTGACCAAGACTTTGACCGTTTGGCGGCTTTGGTGGCAGAGGGCAACAAGCGCCTAGATGCTGTCAACCGCATGACCAGCAATGCCGCCCAAATCGTAACCAATGCAGCTCGCTCTTTGTTTGCTCAAGAGCCAGATCTGATCGCTCCCGGCGGCAATGCCTACACCAACCGCCGCATGGCTGCCTGCCTACGGGACATGGAGATCATCCTGCGCTACATCACCTATGCCACCTTGGCCGGGGATAGCTCTGTGCTGGAAGATCGCTGCCTGAACGGCCTGCGGGAAACCTACATTGCTCTGGGGGTGCCCACCACTTCTGTGGCCAATGCCATTGCTGCTATGAAGAAGGAAGCGCTGGCCAAGATCATGGATCCGAAGGGCATCACTCCTGGGGACTGCTCGGCGCTGCAAAGCGAAGTGGCCAGCTACTTCGATAAGGCGGCTGCCGCCATCGTTTGAGCTTTGGGTCGAAGCCAGCTTGGTCGTTCCTTTCAGAATTGAGATCCGTTAGATCCCTCATTTCTGATAGGCAGGTGGAAATCCAGTCCGCCTTTCCTACAGAACGTCCATTAACAACACAATCGATGAATTTAGGAGCTGCAAGGTGAAAACTGTCATCACTGAAGCGATTGCTTCCGCTGACAATCAAGGGCGTTTTCTGAATGCCAGCGAACTGCAGGCCGTGAATGGTCGTTACCAGCGTGCTGCTGCTTCTCTGGAAGCGGCCCGTGTCCTAACCAACAACCAGCAAACTCTGGTGCGGGAAGCGGTGCAGGAAGTGTTCAAGAGGTTCCCTTACCTGACTCAGCCGGGTGAAATGGGCCACGGCGATGTGTTTCAAGCCAAGTGTGCCCGCGACATCGGCTACTACCTCCGCTTCATTACCTATTCTCTGGTTGCGGGTGGCACCGGCCCCCTCGATGAATACCTGGTGGCCGGACTGCGGGAAGTGAACCGCTCCTTTAACCTCTCTCCCAGCTGGTACATCGTGGCTCTGCAGTACATGAAGAGCCGCGCTCTGGGCATGCTGAGCGGTCAAGCGGCCAACGAAGCTGCCATCTACTTCGATTACGCCATCAACGCCCTCAGCTAGGGGATCCCAGGGCAGAGATCCCTGCTTGTTGGGAGTGGACGATCTCTTTCTTTGTCTTCCAATTGTGTGTCTCTCCAGAGCAGGCGACGGCTCCAAAGAGGTCTATTCCACCTGTTTCCAGGTTGGTTTGGCGCCTTGGCTTCTCTTAAGCCAGTTGGGTTGGTCGCCTGCTCTCCAGTCTGGGGTAGTTAGCCTTTGGATTGTAGGCATTGCCCAACGGCAGCGTGCTGGTTCGCGAGAATAGCCGGTACGGCTTGTTCGCTGGTCAGTTTGCCTGTCTTCCAAACGAAGTCTCATAGATACCTGGGGAAAGCGATGTTTGGTCAAAGCACCACCAGCCCTGAAGCCCTGACAGAAGCCGGCAGCCGGGTTTACCGAGTTGAGTACACCGGCCTGCTCAACCCGCCCGATGCTCTGGCCACCTCTGCCAAAGTTCGCCGTAGCACCCTGAGCACCACCGTTCCCTACAGTCGGTTGTCTGCCGAGATGCAGCGCATTCTGCGGATGGGTGGCAAAATCGTGCAGGTCACTGCCTTGTCGGGAGCCAATGCCTCTCCCGCTCAGGGCAACGGCGCTGCTGAGTGAGGGAGGCCCGACGGCCGACTGAAGTTACCGGCAAGGTTGCCCAGGTGTCATGAACAGCTCTGCAACGGTTCGTATGGCATCCAACACGGCGGTGCTGCCGCAGCAGCTCACTTGGGAGCAGGCGATAGCCCGGCTGCAGGGGGATGACTTGCAAGATCGGTACTATGCTGCCTGGTACCTGGGCACAGTTCGGGATCCAAGGGGGGTAGAGCTGCTGCTTTTGGCGTTGCAGGATGAGCGGGATCGCACCGCCTTGGGGGGCTATCCTCTGCGCCGCAATGCCGCTAAGGCCCTGGGGCAAATCGGGGACGTGCGGGCCGTGCCCGGTTTGATCGAGGCGCTCACTTGTACCGACTTTCATGTGCGGGAAGAGGCTGCCTATGCCTTGGCTCAATTGGGGGACAAGCGAGCAGTGGATCCCTTGCTGGCACTGTTGCAGTCCCGCGAGCAGGAGCAGCCCTGGGAAGCCCTTATCGAGGCCTTGGGTCAGCTTCAGGCCACCGAGGCTGAGGCAGCGATCCGGCCCTTTTTGAACCATCCCTCTGAGCGGGTGCGTTCGGCAGCGGCTTGGGTGCTCTATCGCTTTACGCAAGCCGAGGAGCTGACCCAAATCCTGGTGGCGCTCCTGGCCCACTCCAACTCCAGCCTACGACAGGCCGCTTTGTTCGACCTGGCCGAATCGGGATGGGTGGCGGGGGCGCCGCTGCTGGCCACAGCCGACGTGGCTCTCAACCTGCGCATCAATGCTCTGAAGCGGCTGTTCGATGTGGCGCTTCAGTTGGGGCGGGTACCGCCGGCTCAGGTGGCGGCAGCGATCCTTCCGCAACTGGAGAGGCTCTTTTAGGATTTTGGGGCGCTCAGTGCCTTTGATTTAGATCATTTCAGATGCTTCAACTGTACCTTTGACTACTCGTTGCTTATGTCCTCCACCTCGGCTGCTCAAGCGTTTCCCATTGCTGTGGCTCAACTGGCAGCAGAATTGGAGCAGGCCACGTCGCCTGAGGAATTGTTGCGGGTGGTGAGGGCGCTGGGCGCTTTGGGCCAAGTGGAAGGGATCCCCATCTTAATTCGCGCCTTTGGGTTTAATCGCCCTGCAGTTGGGGAGGCTGCTCTGGAGGAGGTGCTGCGCTTTGGGGAAGCCGCGGTGCAGCCCTTGCTGAGCCATATTGACGGTTTTGACTATGGGGCGCGGGCCTATTCGGTGCGGGCTCTGGCCCGTATTGGCCATGGGGATGCCTACCCCTTTTTGGCGGAAGCCATTGTAGCGGACTTTGCCCCCAGTGTGCGACGGGCGGCGACCCGTGGGCTAGGACGAGTGGCGGCCAAGCGGCCCTTGCTCGATCAAGAGCGAGCCTTGCAACTGTTGCGGCAATGTCTTGCCGATGCCGATTGGGGAGTCCGCTACGCCGCCGTTGGATCCCTGACGGACTTGGCTCGCCAGGGTGAACAATCTCTGCGCCCCTCAGTCGAGGCTGCGCTCCAGATGGCCCTGGAAGATGCCGATCCTCTGATCCCTCTCCGCGTCCAGATGAGCCGGCAGGAGTTGGCTGCCGAGCCTTAGCTTCTCTGCTCTAGTGTGTCTTTCTCGGTTTTTCTCGTTTTTTCAGGAGCACCACCTATGTCTCTTCCGTTGCTTGCCGATCGCCCCACCACCCAAAATGAACGGGTGCCTCGCTACTTTGTAGCCAGCGACGAAACCCCGCCGGTCTACCGTCCTGACGACCCGACAGGAATTGACAACATCATTCGCGCCGCCTATCGCCAGATCTTCAGCGAGCATCTGATGCTGGAGAGTTATCGGCAAAAAGCTCTGGAGTCCCAATTGCGCAACGGGGCAATCTCGGTCAAAGAGTTTGTGCGCGGCCTGGGCAAGTCGGAGGTGTACCGGGATCTGGTCATGGTTCCCAACGACAACTACCGCTTCATCGAGGTCACCTTCCAGCGCTTTTTGGGTCGGCCCACCTACAGCCAACAGGAGCGCATCAAGTACTCCATCATCGTTGCCACCAAGGGGCTAGATGGCTTCATCGACGCTGTGGTGGATAGCGAAGAGTACAATGCCGCCTTTGGGGACGATGTGGTGCCTTACCAACGCCGTCGCCTGTCGGAAAAGCCCGCCAACCTGGTAACCCCCCGCTATGGAGCTCGTTGGCGCGATGTCTCCGGCGTGAAGCGCTCGACGCGGGAAGTGGTGCGCACCTATCGTCTCACCCGTCCTCCCAAACCCGGGGATCCAGAAAACTTCCTCAACATGGCCCGCATGCTCAATCCCAAGCCGGCTGCACGGCAAAACATCAGCGTCTTCGATCTGAAGATCCCTGACATGACCACCAACCGCCGCTAGGACTGGACGAACTCCCCAATCCGCCGGGCCGATCGATCCGCTGCTGTTCGGGTGGGTCGGCTCGCCGCTGTGTTTGAGCAGGATTCGTTATAATCTGGGTGATGCTTCTTAACACTTGGGTCGCATGAAGAATCCGGTTGTGCAGGCTTTTTTTGTCGGCAAGGCTGTGGCAGACGTTCTGCGCGAGCGTTTGGAAAGCGCCCTCACCGATATTGCCGGGGAAGTGGGCAAGGTGTGGGCTGAGCTGCAGGAGGGCTGGCAAACCTTTGCCCAGGATGTCATGACCCGGGCTGAGGCAGAAGCATCCATGGCCGCCCAGGAAAGGGTGCCGCTGCCTTTCCAGACAGAAGATTTGCAGGCAACTCTGGACGACTTGCGGGCGGAAGTGGCGCAGCTGCGCTCCGAGTTGCAGAAGTACCGGAGTCGAAACGCTTGAACGCGAGCCTTTTGGGATCCCGGACTTCTTTGGGATCACAACCCGTCAAGCCCTATACCGCCTACCGCTGGGCCCGGGAGAACTATACTCGCCAGGGCCGCATGCTGGACATTTGGCGATTTGTGCTCACCTGGCTGTTTTACCTTTGGCTGGATCAGCAGGCTTGGAGCTATGGGGGGCAACCCACGCCTGAGCGAAAGGCCAAGCGCCGCCGGGCCAGAGCCATTTGGATCCGCGAAACGCTGCTTAACTTAGGCCCTACTTTTATTAAAGTAGGGCAGTTTTTCTCCACCCGCGCCGATCTCTTCCCCTCGGAATATGTCGAGGAGCTCTCCAAGCTGCAGGATCGGGTGCCTGCTTTCAGCTACGAACAGGTGGCGGCGATTGTGCAGCAGGAGCTGGGCAGGCCGATAACCCAAATCTACAGCTACTTTGATCCCACCCCTTTGGCCGCTGCCAGCTTGGGGCAGGTGCATCGCGCCAAGCTCAAAACCGGGGAAGAGGTGGTGGTGAAGGTGCAGCGTCCGGGGCTGACCCGGCTGTTCACCATCGATTTGGAGATCTGCCGTGGGATTGCCGAGTTCTTTCAGTATCGCACCTCTTGGGGCGGGCCGGGCCGCGACTGGATCGGCATCTACGAAGAGTGTCGGCGCACCCTCTGGGAAGAGGTGGATTACCTCAATGAGGGCCGCAATGCCGATACCTTCCGTCGCAACTTTCGGGATATGCCGCAAATTGCTGTTCCCAAAGTGTATTGGCGTTACACCTCTCCTCGCCTGTTGACATTGGAATACCTGCCGGGGATCAAAATCAGCGATTACGAAGCCTTGAGTGCGGCAGGGTTGGATCGCAAGGTTTTGGCTCGTCTGGGGGCAGAGGCTTATCTGCGGCAACTGCTCAAGGATGGTTTTTTTCACGCCGATCCCCACCCCGGCAACATTGCCGTGAAGCCCGATGGCACGTTGATCTTCTACGACTTCGGCATGATGGGCCGCCTGCGCTCCGATGTGAAAGAAAAGCTGATGGGCACGCTGGCAGGTGTGGTCTCCAAAAATGCCGATCAGGTGGTGGCCTCGCTGGTGGAACTGGGGGTGCTGGTGCCCACCGCCGATCTGGCTCCGGTGCGCCGCTCGGTGCAGTACATGCTGGATCACTTTATGGACAAACCCTTTTCCAGCAACTCGGGAGAAATCTCGGTGGCGGCCATTAGCGAAGACCTTTACGAGCTGGCCTACGATCAGCCGTTTCGCTTTCCGGCTACCTTCACCTTTGTGATGCGGGCCCTGACCACGCTGGAGGGATTGGGGAAAGGGTTGGATCCGGAGTTCGACTTTATGGAGGTGGCCAAACCCTTTGCGGAAGAGCTGATGAGTTTAAACGGAAGCAAGACTGAGACCCTCTTGGCCCAGGTTGGCCGTCAAGCGGCTGAGTTCACCAGCAGCAGCCTCAGCTTGCCCCGCCGGATCGAATTGACCTTGAGCAAGATAGAACAAGGGGAGCTGCGCCTGCGGGTGCGATCCAGCGAGACGGAGCGCTTGCTGCGCAAGCTGAACAACACCGGGCTGGGAGTCATTTACGGGGTGTTGTTTGCGGCCTTTTTTTTGAGCGCAACTCAGCTCTTTTTGGCCGGACATGCTACCTTAACGGTTATCACTTTGGTTTTGGCTGCCCTCGCTGCTCTTGCTTTAATCAGAGTACTCTTAAGGTTGAATCGGTCAGAGCGATTGATGTGATGCGACGATATGCCTGCGCTACGGATCCCGGCAAGATCCGCAGCAGCAATCAAGATGCCTGCTACTGCGATCCAGAGGGGCGCTATTTTATTGTTGCCGATGGTATGGGAGGACATGCTGCCGGGGCTACAGCCAGCCTGTTGGCTGTCGAGACCATCCGAGAATATCTGGATCGAGGCTGGAAAAACGTGCCGGCACCCCGGTTGCTCAGCGAAGCCGTAGAAGCAGCCAACAGTGCCATCCTCAAGGATCAGCGGGAAAATCCAGAGCGGGCAGACATGGGCACTACGGTGGTGGTGGCCATGGTGGATCCCAAGGGCAACTGCTGGAGTGCTCACATCGGTGATTCTCGCCTCTATCGCCTACGGGGATCCGAGATGCAGCAAATGACCGAGGATCACACCTTAGTGGCTCGCTCCATTCGACTGGGGGAGTTGACCTACGAGCAGGCCCGGATTCACCCCTGGCGACATATTCTCGAGCGCTGCCTGGGCCGGCCTGATGCGGGGCCGCCTTCTGTGCAGCCGATTACCGTGCGTCCGGGGGATCGCCTGCTGTTGTGTAGCGACGGCCTGACGGAGGAGTTAGACGACGAAGTGATCATCGAGTATTGCCTGCAGGTGGAAGATTTGGAGCAACTTCCCCTAAAGCTCATCGAGGCGGCCAAAGAGCGGGGCGGGCGAGACAACATCACAGTAGTGATTGCCGAATACGCCTAGTTTGCGCCCGGCTAAAGACGGTATTGGCGGTACACTTCGCTGGCAGCCCGGTGCAGCAGGGAGTGGCGATACACGAGGCGGTTGAGGTCTTTGCCGTAGCCGCCGCCGATGACGCAGGCGACAGGATAGCCCTGCTTTAGACAAGTGTTCAGCACTTGCATGTCCCGCCGAAACAGGCCCTGGTCGCTAAGGGCCAGCTTGCCCAGGAGATCTTCCTCGTGGGGATCCACACCGGCATCGTAGAGCACCAGGTCAGGGCGCACCTGAGCCAACAGATCGGGCAAGTGGTCGGCCAAAGTCTGGAGATAGGCTTCATCTTCCATGCCTACTGGCAGGGGCACGTCCAGGTCGCTCTGCTGCTTGGTGGCGGGGAAGTTGGCCTCGCAGTGCATGGAAAAGGTGAACACCCGCGGCTCGGAGCGAAAGATCCAAGCAGTGCCATCTCCTTGATGGACATCCAGATCCACGATCAAGAGCCTTTGCACCAGCCCTTGCTGCAGCAGGACTTGGGCGGCAATGGCCAGGTCGTTGAAGATACAAAAGCCGGAGCCGTAGGCGGGGAAGGCATGGTGGGTGCCGCCGGCGGTGTTGCAGGCCAAGCCATGGCGCAGGGCCAATTGGGCAGTCAGGATGGTGCCGCCCACCGCTCGACAGGTGCGCTGTACCAGCTCTGGGCTCCAGGGCAGGCCGATACGCCGCTGCAATTTGGCTTCCAGGGATCCCTCACAGTAGGCCCTGACGTACTCAGGGGTATGTACCGACTCAATCCAGGCGAGAGGGGGCAGCTCAGGGTGGTGCACTTGCTGGGGGCGGATCACCCCTTCCCGCAGCAGCAGCTCTTGCAAGAGGCGAAATTTCGGCATGGGAAAGCGATGGCCCGGCGGCAGGGGGGCACTGTAGTCGGGGTGGTAAACAATTGGCAAAGACATCAAGGGCAATCGAATTGACGGCGGTGAGCATGGCCTATAACGGCTCCAGTGCTTATGGTAGAGGTAGCCCGCTCCTGCCGGATCCCTTCGAGACTCTTGCAAACCTGTTCTCTGTACCGCCGCGATTCCCTATGTTTACTGCGTCGGATCCCTTTTTGGGCCGCCTCTTGGCTCAGCGTTATCGACTCGTACATCTGCTGGGACAGGGAGGCATGGGGCGAGTCTATTTGGCTCAAGATTTGCTCTTTGGTGGGGTGGAAGTGGCCGTCAAGCTGCTTTCCCAGCCGGCAATGGATCAGCGCACCCGCCTGCGCTTTGAACGGGAAGCGAAAGCCTGCGCGGCTTTGGGCCAAAAAAGCCTGCACATTGTCAAAGTCAATGACTATGGCCTTACCCCCGATGAGGTGCCTTTCTATGTGATGGAATACCTGAACGGCCAAACCCTCAAGGATATTCTGGCCGCAGGGGCTTTGCCTTTGGAGCGCTTCTTCCGGCTGGCCCGTCAAATTGGCTTGGGGTTGAAAGCAGCCCACGAGGGGATCCTCATGGAAGGGCAAAGGGTACAGGTGATCCACCGCGATTTGAAGCCGGCCAATGTGATCGTGGTGGCCGATGACAGTTTTGGGGAACTGGCGAAGCTGGTGGATTTCGGCATTGCCAAGCTGCTCAACAGCCATGAATCTTTGAGCTTTACCCATGCCTACCTGGGAACGCTGGCCTATTCTTCCCCGGAACAGCTGGAAGGGTTGCCGCTGGACGCCCGTTCCGATATCTACAGCTTCGGGATCATGCTGTACCAGATGGTGTCTGGCCAGATGCCCCTCAAGCCCACCACCGAATCTTTCCCGGGCTGGTACCAGGCCCACCACAAGCACCGGCCCATCCCTCTAGAAGACTGGGGACTGAAGTTTCCGCTGCCCGCCGGTTTATCCGACTTGATCCTCAGTTGCCTGGCCAAAGATCCTGCCGCCCGCCCGCAATCGGTGGCTAACGTGTTGACGGAGCTGGAGCACATTCAAGCCAGAGCACAGGGATCCCAAAAAGGATCTCCAGAGACCGTTGCCCTTCAATCTCCGCTGATCTCCTCTGGAAGTGTTGCCTCTGGCCCACTTTCTGGAGACCCCACTGCTGTTGCGCCGCCCTTGGCCGCATCAGGTACTCTGCGGCTCAGGCCCTTGACGGCGGCCACGGAGGTCGAGAACGGGGGATCCCTGCTTTGGGTGCGCCTGATTCCCTTTCTGATGGGCGGGCTGCTGGGCTGGGTTTTGGTGAGTTGGCAATGGGGACAGTTGCTGCAGCGCCCCTCGGCCCCCCGTGTTTCCGGGCCAGGATCTCGTCCGGCAGTGGAAGATCCCATTGCCCCAGAGAATGCCCATCCCCTGTCTGAGGAGAGTGGTTCGAGCGAGGAGCCGCCGCTGGAGGGGATCCCTGAGTTCCTTGTTTTGGCTTCAGAGCAGAACGGACGGCGGGATCCCGCGCCGGAGCTGGAACCCTACAACAGGAGCGAGCCGGTGTTTCGCGCCTTTCCCCTGGAGACTTCCCGCGAGACGGTACGAGCCGGCCTGGGATCGCCCAGCCAGCAGGGGCAGGGCGCTTGGCCCAATACCGTGTACGACCTGTACCGCTTTGGCGGGGTGGACTTGGGCCTCACCTACGACGAATCCAGCCTGGCCCTGCGGCAAACCGAAGCCACCGTCACCGCTGGCGTACCCACCCCGCAAGTGGAAGGCCTCTTGGAGGATATGCTGCAAGCCCCCTTGCCTGCTCAACTGCAGCGGGAACTGCGAGCTGTGCGCGAGGGACGTTCCGGGCGAGTGCAATTCCGCGTTGGCCCCTGGGCCGGCAGGATCGAACGCAACGCCCAAGGCCATCTTTACATGGCCCTCTGGGATCCCACGCTGCCCAGCGGTGCTCCACCACCTTCCCCCTCCTCTCCCACCCTGCCCCCGACTGCCCCTGTTGCCCAGCCTCGTAAAGCTCCTAACCCCCATTCGGCAGCGGGCGGCCCTCGGCCCGGCCAGACCATGCAGGAGCTGCTGCGCCGTGCGCGCGAATTGCGGGGGGACTGAGCCATGTCTGCTTCTGAAGACAAAAAGCCGCTGTTGAGCACCGTCGCTCGCCTCTTCAAAACTCTGGCGAGGCCTTTCCCTGTCGGGCCTACAGCTCTCCTCAAACCCCCCGAACCTCCTCCCCCCAAGCGCCCGGTGCGCCTGCGGATTACCTGCCCAGGAGAGCCCCCCCAGGTGGTTGCCCTGAAGGGATCCGACATTCTCGGTCGCAGCCAGACGGTGGCCACCATTCGCATCCCTGCCCCCGCGGTGAGCCATCTCCACGCCCACATCCGTCCCCGCCCGGATTGGCGCCTGCCCGGTCTGGGTTGGCGGATCCCGTTGCCCCCTATTCTCTACTGGCTGGGGTGGAATGCCGGTCGCTACCAGCTAGAAGATCAAGACTCGACCAACGGCGTTTTCCGCCTCAAACCCTTCGGTGGTGTCGAGCGGGTGCGCCGGGTGATCTTGCGGCATGGCCAGCAACTGAGCCTTGGCCCGCCCCGGGATCCGGAGAGCGTCTGGATTCAAGTGCTGGATCCACCCCCACCACAGGTGTATGGGGTGCGCGGCTGCCTCATCCTGATGGTGGTCTTGGGGCTGGGGGCGAGGATTTGGATCGGCCATGAGTGGAGCAAGTTCTCAGTGGAGCCACCCCTCTCCGCAGATCGCAACCCCCTGATCGTCCTGGCCGGGGATCAGCAGACGGAGCTGCGCCGCCATCAGGGGGACACCTACCGGGAGCTGCCCGACCTGGAAGCTTTTGGGCCGATTTTGCCCAAGGTGGTGGTCGCCGCTGAAGATCACCGCTTTTACTCCCACTTTGGGGTGGATCTGCTGGGCATTGCCCGCGCCTTTTGGGTGAACCTGCGCTCGGGGGAAGTGCAGCAGGGGGGCAGCTCCATCAGCCAACAACTGGCCCGCACCGTGCTGCGGGACTACACCGGCTCCGGCAACACCTTCGGGCGCAAGCTGCGGGAGGCCGTCGCCGCCCTGAAGCTGGAACAGCGCTACAGCAAAGACGAAATCCTCGCTCTCTACCTCAACAATGTTTACCTGGGCAACGGCATCTACGGCTTTGAAACTGCTGCCCAGTTCTATTTCGGGATCCCAAGCCGCCAGCTCAGCCTTTCCGAAGCTGCGACTCTGGCGGCCATTTTGCCCGCGCCCAATGCCTTTAACCCTGTCGCCAACTATGATGCCGCCGTTCGAGGCCGGGATCGGGTGTTGGATCGCCTGAGCGAGCTGAAAGTCTTCCCCGAAGAGGAGATTCGGCGGGCCCGGCGCAGTCGCCTCACCCTCAACCCCCATTTGCGCTCCCAAACCTCGACAGTTGCTCCCTACTTTTACAGTGCCGTCTTCCAGGAGCTGCGGCAGCTCTTGGGCCAAGACCTCTCGGCAGAGGGCAACTTCATCATCGAAACCACGGTGCATTTGCCCTACCAGCGTTTGGCAGAGCAAGTCCTGGCCCAAACGGTGCGCGAGTCGGGATCCCGCTTGGGCTTCAGCCAAGGCGCTTTGGTCAGTCTCGACAGCCGCAACGGCGAAGTGCTGGCTTTGGTGGGCGGGATCGACTACAACGCCAGCCCCTTCAACCGGGCTACCCAAGCTCAAAGGCAGCCGGGCTCCACCTTCAAAGTGTTCACCTATGCGGCTGCCCTCACCCAGGGGATCCCTCTCTCCCAAGTGTTGTCTTGCGAGCCCCTCAC
Source organism: Synechococcus sp. R5-13 (assembly GCF_047462015.1). Lineage (NCBI taxonomy): Bacteria > Bacillati > Cyanobacteriota > Cyanophyceae > Synechococcales > Synechococcaceae > Synechococcus > Synechococcus sp. R5-13. Next base: position 56,740 of record NZ_JANSIL010000075.1, read on the forward strand.
CTGGGGCAACCTCACCTTTCGGGGCTGTCGCTCGGGATCGGCCCCTATGGATTTGGCCCGCGGCCTGATCCTCTCCGAAAACGTGATTGCCCTGCGGTTGGCCCAACAAGTAGGTCTAGAGCAAGTGGTGGCGACGGCCCGGCAAATGGGCATCCAATCGCCGTTGCAACCCTATCCTTCTATGGTGATTGGCACCATGGAGGTGAACTTGCTGGAGTTGACAGCAGCCTTCACTCCTTTTGCCAATCGTGGCCTTTGGTCAAGGCCCCACACCATCCGCCGCATCTTGGATAGCAGCGATTGCGCCAACCCCAACGACTTTCGCACCTGCCGTGAGATTTACCCTGGTCGGGAGGATCCCCGTTCTCAGCGACTTGTCCTGCCAGAAACCGTCGCCCAACAGATGACAGCCGTACTGCAAGGGGTGATCAGCTCCGGCACCGGCACTGCTGCCCGGCTCGGCATTGGAGAAGCCGGTAAAACCGGCACCACCACCGCCAACAAGGATCTGCTCTTTATCGGCTACACGCCCAACCCTCCTCTGGTGACCGGCGTTTGGTTGGGCAATGATGACTCCAGCCCAACACGAGGAAGCAGCAGCATAGCTGCTCAAACTTGGGGAAATTACACGAGGCAAGTCATTACCAATAGTTTGACGATGGTTCAATAGAGCAACTCCGAGAGCAGCCTTGGCAATTGGCAACCCCAAATCCTGACAACCCGACAGAAAACTCTCCTGCATCCCAAGTGAGAAATGCCTAATAACCAGTTTGGCCGTACCCCTCAATAAACCCACAATCTAGGTTCACCCACTTTCTCAGCGCAGATCTCGGCCAAAGGGCAACAACGACAAAATAATTAACTTCATGTGTTGTTTGGCAAAGGGGATCCCAACAATGGTGATTGCCAGAATCACAGCCCAGAAGAGATGGTTAAGCACCAACGGCCAGCCAAACAGCAATAGCCAGATGACGTTAAAGATCAGCAGCAGCGGGCTGTTGGCATCGGGATACTCCACCACTTCCTTTCCGAAGGGGGCAAGCACTGCAAACCCCAGTTTGATGCTCTGCCAGCCAAAGGGAATGCCGATGATTGTCAGGCAAAGGCTCAGTCCTCCTAAGATGTAGCCCAAACCTGTCAGCAAACCCCCGAAGATTAGCCAGATGATGTTGCCAATCAAGCTCATGATTCAGATCCTCCACCGTTGAGACCAAATTGCAGGCTACAAGAGCAGAACTAGCCTTCCTGTTCGACATCCATACTCTAACCAGCTGTTGGCCAAGACTGGGATCCCAAAATCTGCTTCTTTCCTGGGCTCTAGCGTTCTGCGTCACCGAGGGGAGCGGGCTCCATCACCGGAGGCACTGCGGCCCTATTCACCTTGCAGGGCAGAATGCGGTTCAGAAAGCGGAGGATCCCCCAAACCCAACTGACGGTGATCACCCAAAAGATCCACAACCCGCTTGCCCACGGTTGCGGCAAGTCCAAGGCCATCCCCCCAATCATTGGGCCAAGAGCAAACCCCGCCGCCCAGCAGAGGGAGTTGACCGACAGATACACCCCCCGCAAGTGATCCGGCGCCAAATCCGCCACCAAAGCAGAGGCAGAGGGGTTGTAGCTCACCAACGCCAAAGAGAGCACCGCCAGCGCCAAGACTGCCACCGCCGGGGCCGGAGCCCCCAATTCCGCCGCCAGACCGCTAAGCCAAACCAAAAGAAATCCCACCCCCCACATCAGGGCGGATCCCTGCAACCCTTGGATGCGCGTCCGGCGATTCAGCCAACGGGCCACCGGCATCTGCAGCAGAGCAACCAAGGCCCCATGTAAGGCAAACAAAATGCCGATTTGCACCTCTGGGATCCCTACCCCATTGCGGAAGTAAAGGGGCATGCTGCTGCTGAGCTGGGCCACATAGGTGGTGAACAGGATATTCGACAGGCCAAACACCAAAAGGGAGCGATCTCTAAGGGCGGTTTTCCAACCTGCCAACACAGGCTCTGCTGCCGGACAAGTCGCCCGAGTTTCCCGGATAAAAAACCAAAGTACTGCCAGAAAGATTAGAAAAGTGACACCGTCGATTACAAACAAGAGCCGATAGGCCCCCGTCAGAGCCACCAGCGTGCTGGCCATAGCCACCCCAAGGCTGAGGCCCAGGTTATCCCCCAGACGGTTGAGAGCGTAGGCTTCGTTGCGCTGCTCACGAGTGGTTAGATCTGCTACAATCGCTTCCGCAGGCGGCCAGTACAACCCCTGCCCCAAGCCTGCAGCCATATTGGCCAGGGCAAAACTCCAGAAGTCATAGGAGAGCGCAAACCCAAACGACCCCAAGGTGGAAATAGCCAGAGAGAGGATCAAAGTGGAACGGCGCCCCCAAGCTCCATCGGCCATCGAGCCGCCCAGGATGCGGCCAAACACCCCGGCAAAAGCCATAATGCCTAGCCCCAGGCCCACTTGGGTGGCGGTCAGCCCCACCTGATTCACAAAAAAGAGACTGGCATAAAACAAGGTAAAGCCGGTTCCAGTTTGGGAAAGCAGCCGACCGATAAAGATCAGCCAAACCTGAAAACTGAGCTTCGGCCACCAAGAAGGGATCCACATGTTGAGTGCAGCAGGATGTTGAGTGCAGCAGGGGAGGGCCTACCTAGCCTACGGGATCCCGATCCTTGAGGCCAGGGCAAGGAGCCTGCTCTAACAAGTAAACTGAAAATTTGTGCAGCCAGGCTTGATGTTCGTTGCCAGAAGGCTCTTCACCCAGCGAGCCAGCAGACAGGGCAACCCATTTCCCCAACTCCAAATATTCGCTCAACAGCCGCGCCAACTTATAAACTCGATAATCGAGCTGCACTAAGCTACTTTTCATCTGCCCCAAAACACCCAGTCCTCTTCTGAGCCAACTTAAAACCTTCAACCTTTCCCAAAACCTGCTGAGCAGGAAGCCAACCCCCATCTTGCTTGCTGCAGCCGAGGCGCAAGTTCCCTTTGCCCACAACAGAGCACCTGTAGCTCAGCCGCAAACCTGGACAAAGCTAGAAGAAGCTGTGCCTTACAGTTCTAGTACCAACAATTTTAACTAACGGGGGTGCGGGGGCAATAGGTCCCATGCTCTAGCCGCAGGGTGAGCACTGGGATACATGGATCCCCGCCATACCCCTGAGCGAAATCTGTAGTAAAGCCTACTTATGCTGGCGGTAACCTACAAGTACTGGGCTTATCCAGATGCCTCCCAACAAACCAGCTCACGGGCGGACGACGGGGATTGACCTGGTTTTGGAGCAATTCCTGACGACTTCAGAGGGCGCTTTTGGGAACGGCCCAAGGGCTTCAAAGCCCTGCAAGGCCAGCTGAGAAGGCTGCAACCCAGGGGGGCGAGAAAACAGCAGGGGTCTTGCCACTGGAAGAGAGCACCACTGCAGGTTGCCAGGATGCAGCAGGGCATTGCCAATGGTTGCCAAGAGTTTCATTTCCAGAGGGCCCATTGGCGTTGAGACCGAGGGCAGACCCTCTCTATCTTTTCTTTGTGGAAGATCTTTGTGGAAGACCTCAAGGCCAAGGGCTGGGCAAGGGGGATGTTGCCCAAGGATTGCGTCGAGGCTGCCTGGGGATAGATTCTCTGCCTTCTGGAGTGGGTTTGCTGGAAGGGTGGGGTGGACTTTGCCAAGGTTGACCCCAAAGGAAGCGGCCAAATCGGTTGCAAGTGCTGGGGGATGGTTAGCAACAGCTGGGCCGTCGGGGGGCCTCAGTGCCCTGAATGCCGGTACCGGGTGCATCGGGACTCAGCCTCAGCCTTGGGAACTGTGCTGGGTGGATTAGAGGTTGTTTTGCGAGCTGGCAGTGCCTAGGGGGGAGGCTGGGGAAGGGGAACCGCCTGTCCAGTTGTTCTGTCGGGGGTTGTAGACCCAGACAAGTGGCGTGGGGCAGGAATGCCCGACCGCGAGGTAAGGACTCCG
>NZ_JANSIL010000076.1:0-1869 GCF_047462015.1 Synechococcus sp. R5-13
GACTGCGCAAGGAGCCATCCATGCGCAGCGTGGTAGGAATCTCCGGCCTTCAGGCCGGGGAGGATGTCAAACGAACGACACTTGCTTTCTGAGCCACTAACCTTGTAGAAAGACAAGGGCGAAAGGGCGGCTTTGATGCGGCGGCGCATTCTACAGCTTTGCATCCTCGGCTGGACGATGCTCCTCGTCCTGGCAGTGGGGGGCAGGGGATCCCTGCTGGTTCCCCACTTTTTTGGCATTGAAGCCCTGCAAGCCCAGGCTCAAACTCAAGCCGGAGAACTGCCGCAGCCGATGCGGCTCAAACTCCCCCCCGGCCTGGATCGCTACGCCTACGACAAGGCGGTGGGAGACTACTTTGAGGAAATCGAGCCGCTTTTGCCAGGTGGAGCCTATGCCCAGTGGGCCTTCTATCCCGTCCCTATCTACATCCAAGGGGATCACCCCCAGTGGAAGGCCTCCGTGGAGCAAGCGGTGAAGGAGTGGTCGGCCTACATCCCGCTCAAGGTGGTGGCCAAAGAGGAGGAGGCTTTCTACGGGATGAGCATTTACCGCGTTCCTCCTATTGGCGGCGGGGTGGCTGGGGCGGCCCGCCCGGAGTTTTTCTTCGCCTCCGATGGCTCTTTGCAGCAGCGGGTGCGCATCGTCATTGCAGAAGGACAGGGGTTGGCCGAAATAACGGCGGTGGCCCGACACGAGATCGGGCATGGGCTGGGGCTCTGGGGCCATAGCCCGAACCTGCGGGATCTGATGTATGGCGGACACCATGCGGCGGCTACCGGCAATCGGCGGGTGTTGCGGGTGCCCAACATTACCAAGCGGGATCTCAACACCCTCAAGCGCGTCTACGAGCAGCCCACCCTCAGCGGGCAGGTCTTTCCAGAGAGCTATCGCCGCCTGTTTGGCCAGCTTCTGCAGGAAAAGCCGCTGCCCGAGAGAGCTCTTGGATTGCCGCTAGCTAGAGCTGCAGGAGTTGCGACACCCCCTTGAGCGCCATAGCTAGGAGAAAAAAGAGCAACTGGGTGGCAACAATGCTGGGGCCGGAGGGCAGGTTGAAGGTTGCCGAGGCGATCATCCCCAGCACCGCGCTCAGTCCCCCAATACCTATGGCCAGCAGCACATAGGTTGTAAAGCGGGATCCCAAAAGCCTTGCCGTCGAGGCTGGGATGACCACAAAAGCGCTCACCAGCAACACCCCCACAGAGCGAATTGAGAGCGCCACCACCACAGCCAGCAACACCACAAAAGCCAGCTTCTGCCAGCCCACCTGAACCCCCCGCGCCCGCGCCAGCGGCTCATCCAGGGTCAGCAACATTTGGGAGGGCAAAGTCAATCCCACATAGGCCGAGCTGATCAGCAAGAGGATCCCGCTCGTCCACAGGGCTGCCGGGCTGATCCCCAAAATCTCCCCAAACAACAACTGGTTGAGGTTGCCCCGATAGCCGGGCAGCAAGCTGAGGGCGATAACGGCCAGCGCCAAAGAGGAAGAGTAGATGATGTTCAGCACCGCATCCGCCGACAGTTGAGTGCGCTCCAAGACAAAGGTGACGCCCAAAGCAAATCCCACCCCAAACACCATCAACACCACGGTGGGATTCAGCCCCAGCAGCACTCCCAAAACAATCCCCAGCAGAGCCGAATGCCCCAGGGCATCGCTAAAAAACGACAGTTGCCGCAGAATAACAAAACTGCCCAGCAGCCCACCTGTCATGCCGGTGAGGATCCCGCCCAGCATGGCCCGCTGCATAAAGGGCAACTGCAACAGCTCCACTACCCGCACCCAGCCCTCCAACATCGCCTTCCCCTCAGCTAGAAATCGCAGGAGCCCCGCACTGTACCCGTAGGGTCAGTGCCGGGAGGAATGCGCTTTGA
>NZ_JANSIL010000077.1:0-749 GCF_047462015.1 Synechococcus sp. R5-13
TAGGTTGTGTTGATCTTTCATTTGAGCCAAAAGAGAGCACTGACGAGATAGAGAAAACTCAAGAAGTTCCTGGCCAATTTGTCAAAACGAGAACATAGATGCCGGTACTGCTTTAACTTATGAAAAAAGCATTCGATTAAATGCCTCTCTTGATACAGATGCTTGTCATAATGCCGCTGCGTCTTTCTATTCCTTTTAGGCGGAATAACCGCTTGAGCTTCCCCTATCTTCTCAATCAACTTATCCGCATCATATCCTTTATCCCCAATTACTTTGGTATCCTTTCTCTGCCAGCCCTCTATCAATTCTTCCCCTTGAGTAATATCGCTCTTTTCTCCGCCAGTTATTCTCAATTCCAGCGGATTTCCCAACCCATCTACACTCACATGAATCTTGGTGCTGTATCCGCCTCGGCTTCTCCCCAAAGCTTGCTCCCCTTTTTTCCGGCAGCACAGGAGTGCGCTCGAACCATGGTTGAATCAATAATGAGATGCTCTAAATCAGGGTCGTCAATAAAATACTTGAACATCCGTTCCCACACTCCAAAACGACTCCACCGGTGGAATCTTTGATAGATGGTGTACCATTTGCCATATCCTTCTGGGAGGTAGCGCCAAGGAGCACCGGAACGGGCTATCCAAAGAACTGCTTCAATAAACTGTTTGCAGTTTGCTTCTTTCCCAATGTTAACTCTCTCTTCTGTCTGTAAAAAAGCCAATATCTTCTGCCATTTGTTTTCATCTAAAAAA
>NZ_JANSIL010000078.1:0-13669 GCF_047462015.1 Synechococcus sp. R5-13
CAAACAGAATGCTATCGCTGCATAGTTGAACAGTGATGTTCAGCAGTGTTCAGCGTAAATGTATCAGCTCATTTCCAACCTGCTCCAAATTTCCATCCTGCTGCTCCGCAACGCTTGCGCAGAAGGGCGTGGGCGGGATCTGGACTGCAACCGCCCGCTGGAGCTGGGATCCCTGTCGGGATGGCTAGACCCGGAACCGTCTGTGGTTGCGCTAGGTTCCCACCGGACTTGCCCAGACCCAGATGGCGACCATCCCATCCCAGAGCAACAGAAGCAGAGCAAAACATCCTAGGAGCCCGTACATCCAAGGCTGAACGTAGGGGCGCAGCCCGCCAATCTCCAGTTGAGCGTGCCGTCGAATCTCAGCCAACAGCTGCTTGAACCTGGTCACCCGCATCGGCAAAAGTACGCGATCCCCCCCTCGGCTGACCAAGTAATACACCATACCACCCTGGCTGGTGGAGCGGGGCTCAATGCGCTCGATATCGGCCCACCGGATCTGCCACTCCTGCCGCACAAAAGGCGGCACCCAACTGGGGTAGGTGGCCTGCATGCCCTCTTCGTCCAACTGAATCTGCTGGCTCAGGGATCCCAGGACTACCCCCCATCCCAGCAGCAGAGCAATCCAAAGGGATCCCAGCTCAAGAGGTGTTGCCTGTTGCCGAGCCAGCAGGATGGGTAGGGGCAGAACCAGTCCCCAGTACAGAGCCTGCACAGCGCAGCGAATTAAGGGAGAGATGGGGAAGGTCATCGTCGGCAAGATGAGGCTGGCTTTATCAAACTTAAGATAGCGCTAGATAGCGCTTAAAAAGGCACCTCCTCCTCCAAGGACTCCGTCCCGCTGAGGCGAACGGCAAGCTGAGAAGACTGCTCACGCCGGTAGGACGGATTCCTTACTGCATTGGGAAAGTCTACGGGATGAGGACTCCGCCCCGCTGACGCGGACGGCTCTGCTCCTGTTGGCGAGCCGTAGGTCTCACCGGAGAGCAGGTCAGGGGATCCCTCGGCTTCTATAGCCTCTATTGAGGAGAGCTCTTCCGTGGATCCCGTCACGTCAGACTCCAACACCCCTTCCAAATCCACCAAGCTGCCGTTGAAGTGGTCGGCAAAACGGCGGGCAATCTCCGCCAGCTCCTGGGTTAGCTCGAAGGACTGCCCACCGTGCAGGGTGTCGCGGCGCTCTGCACGACTTGGAGAATCGGTCGCGACAGCGGTGCGGAGCACTTTGTTCGCACCGGCAGGAAAAAGTCCTTGGGTTGCCAAGCCGGCCACCTTGGGGCCACCCATAGGATTGTCCCGCTCAGGCTCTGGCGAAGGTGGGCTGGAGTCAGAAGGGGAATGTTGCTGTCGCCGGGCAAGGCCGTGGCTCTGCGGTTCTGCTCTGGGCTCCCTTGAGGAAGCACGACTGTTGGTGCTATCGCTCTGCAACCCCGGCGTGGTGACAGGATCCGGGGCCACGGGGGCGGGGGGCAGGTCTGTTTCTCGGCTGAGCAGTGCCGAGGACTCCGCACCGCTGACGCGAATGGAAACATGCGGCCCGCTGGAGCGCTGCACAATCAAGTTGAGCTGCACAGGGCGCTGCAGCAGGTTGTGGAGCACCGACCGCAGTTCGGCTTCTTTGCTGCGCACTTTTTCCACCAGACCCTTGCTGGGAAAGGCGAGGGTAATTGCTTCAGGAGTCTCTTGGTGCAGGTGGCCGGATCCCATCAGAGCCTTGGTGAGGGGAGAGAGGCGCTTGAGGAACTCGTCCCAGTGGGGGCGCAGCAGCTTGACTGTGGCGGCGTCCCTTGCCGGTTCTCTGGGCTGCTCCGAGGACTCCGTCCGAGTAGCGCGATCTGCCTTCTGGCTCGACGCAACAGCAGGGGAGGCTGAAGGCCCAACAGTTAATTCATCTATCTCACCAACAGTTGATGGGCTTGATGGGCTGATGGTCGCAGCAGGGGCCGGAGGGGCTGTCCCGTCCGGGGGAGTTCTCTGGGGTGCAGGAGATAGGTCAAGGGCTGGGGAAGGACTCTGTCCTGCTGACGCGAACGGTTCTTTATCCTCAGCCACCATGCTTGGGCGCAGCTGGCCCAGCAGATCCACTAGGGCAATTTCCAACCACAGTTGGGGCTGTCCGCTTTGACGAATTTGCGGCTCACACTGGCGCAGATGGCTCTGGGCTGCCAGCAGTACCTCCACCGAGTAGCGAGGGGCCCGTTGCTGCAGGGCTGCCCAGGTGGAGTCCGTTACAGCCACCAACTCCCGTTGCTGGGGGGCTGTCTTGACCAGCAGCAGATCCCGGTAAAGGGCCACCAAGTTCTGCAACAGGGCTAAGGGCTCTTTGCCCCGCTCCAACAATTGCCGAGTTTGGCTGAGCACCGCCTGCACATCCTGAGCCAGCAGCGCATCCATCAGAGCCAAAAGCTGCTGTTCCGGGATCCCGCCCACCAAGTCCCAAACCGCCTCCGGGGTGATGGATCCTTCCAAGAGGCTGAGCTGGTCCAGCAGGCGTTCGGCGTCCCTCAGGCCCCCTTGGGAAAGTTGGGCCACCAGTTGCAGCGCCTCCGGCGTGATAGGGATCCCTTCTTGGGCGGCGATCTTGCCCAGGTGGGCCACCATGTCGTCGAGGGGGATGCGGCGGAAGTCAAACCGCTGACAGCGGGAAACAATGGTGGGCAAAACCCGCTGCGGGTCAGTGGTGGCCAGGACAAATACCACGCGGGGGGGCGGCTCTTCAAGAGTTTTCAGCAAGGCGTTGAAGGCCGCATTGCTGAGCATGTGGCACTCGTCGATGACATAGACTTTGTAGCGGCTGTTCACCGGGGCAAACTGGGCCCGCTCGATCAGCTCGCGGATGTTGTCTACGCCGGTGTTGCTGGCCGCGTCAATCTCGAGAACATCCAGGGAGGCTCCCGCAGTGATGGCGCGGCATTGGCTGCACGCCTGGCAGGGATCCGGCGTCGGCCCCTGTTCACAATTCAAAGACTTGGCCAAGATGCGGGCGCTGGAGGTTTTTCCCGTGCCCCGCGGCCCGCAGAACAAATAGGCAGGCGCCACCCGCCCCAGCCGGATGGCATTGGCCAGCGTTTGCACCACCGCTCCTTGGCCGACCACATCGGCAAAGCGCTGCGGGCGGTATTTTAAATGCAGGGGTTCATAGTTGCCAGCGGTGGCCATTTCCGGGATCTCCAAGCAAGCAGCGCCCCAACCGGAACCGCGCAAGAGCTCTGCTCTGCTGACGCGATCCCACCGGGGCTCTCCTATTCTGGCTCCTCGATGAAGGGATCCCTCCCTGCCCATCAAGAGCAGGGCTGGACACCAGGGGGGGAGACCGGCAGAGCTTTTGTGCTCCGCTCCGCTGAGGACTTGGGATCCCGGCGACGCAGAGAGGGAAGCTGGGGCAGTTGCACTCTCCAGCCGGGCGAGTCAAGCTGATCCATGTGCTGCACGCGGTAGCTGAGCTGGTACAACTCCTTCCTAAGCTGGCGATTCTCGGCCTGGATGGCGGCGATGCGCTCGCGAATGGGCTGAAGGCGGGCCTGCAGCTTGCGCCGGTAGAGCTCCGGCAACTCCTGGATCATCTGCTCCAGCAACTGCTTCTCTTGGTAAAGCTGCTCGATCTCCGCCTCATAGCTGCGAATTTGCCGGTGTTGCTTTTCTTGGCGCAGCTCCAGAAGGTCTATCTGGCCCTGCAAGATGCGATTGCGCTCTCGCAAAAGCTGGATTTCCCGCTCCCGCGCGGCCAGAGCTTGAGCAAACTCCGTCTCGCCAACGCAGCCTGCTTCCTGCATCGTTTCTCCCTCAACCCACCCGTACATGGATACCAAGGGATCCGTCCCACCAGACCCTACCCGTCACTGTATCCGGCCCGCGGGGGTGAGGCAAATGGCCTCTGGCCCGCCGACGCCAAAGCTTGCTTCACCTGGGCTTCCAGCTCAGCCAGGGATCCGGAGTTGTCCAGCACCACGTCTGCACGGCGCACTTTTTCCGCCAAAGGCCACTGGCTGGCAATGCGAGCTTCGATTTCTTCCGGCGTCAGGGGATCCCGGCGGGCAAGGCGTTGCCGCTGCTGCTCTGGAGTGCAAGTCACCACCCAAATCTCGCTGGCCCAATTTTCCATGTGGGCTTCAAACAGCAACGGGATCATCAGACAAACGGTTTGAGATCCCTGGGCAGAGGAAAACCCTGGCCCGCTGTTCTTTTGGGAACCAGGCCCTTCCTCAAGCGGCACCCCATGGACTTTAGAGCTCTGCTCCGCCAACGCGGACAGAAAATCTTGCAGTTGAGCTTTAACAAAAGGGTGGATTTGGGCCTCTAGCCAAGCCCGCTCAGCGGCATCTGCAAACACGATCTGGCCCAACCGCCGGCGATCCAGATCCCCGGAGGGTGTTTGGATGGCCTTCCCATAGCGTTCCAGTACCCGCTCGCGAATGGGGGATCCCACCGCCAAGGCCTGGCGGGCCATTTGATCTGCATCGGCTACTGGGATCCCGTGCTGCTCCAGGATGCGGGCCACCGTGGATTTGCCCGTGCCCACTCCGCCTGTCAGGCCGATGATTCGCATAGCTGTCGTGGTTACGGTTTAGCTTGCTGGGGTAGAGGGGCGCTGCCAGGGTAAAGCCAGTTGAAGGTTTTTCTTCAAGGGGAGGCCGTTTTTGCAGCCAGCGGAGAAGAACGGTGCTCTGCCGCAGCCGGCAAAGGGGAGCTGGGCGGCAGCAGGCTATACTCAAAGCCCTCCACCAAAGCCCGACAGGAGGCCTCGATGATGTTGGTGGAAACCCCCACCGTTGTCCAACGGCGGTGACCGTCGCTAAACTCCACCAGCACGCGCGTTTTGGCCGAGGTGCCGGCTCGCCCATCCAAAATGCGCACCTTGTAATCAGACAGGTGAATCGCCTCCAGTTGGGGATAGAACTCCAGCAGCGCTTTGCGTAGCGCCCCATCCAGAGCAGCCACCGGCCCATTGCCTTCCGCCGCTGTCACTCGAGTTTGCCCCTGCACCGCTATCTTCACCGCCGCCAAAGATTGCACATCCGTTGCTTCGCCACTGGGATCCCGGTCTTTGCTGTTCCAATCGGAGCGGGTGGTGGTCGTCACGTTGAAGCTGAGCACCTCAAAAGGATGGGAGCGTTGTCCCAGCAAGCCCCGCACCAACAGCTCAAAGCTGGCCTCAGCAGCCTCAAACTGATAGCCCTGCAGCTCCAGGGTTTTCAGCCGCTCCAAAATCAAGCGCACCTGCGGATCCGACTTCTCCAGCCGGATCCCGAATCCGGCCATTTTGTGGAGGATGTTGCTCAGCCCCGCCTGTTCCGAGACCACAATGCGGCGACAGTTGCCCACTTGCTCCGGGGCGATGTGCTCGTAGGTGAGAGGGTTTTTCTGAACGGCGCTGACGTGGATCCCGCCCTTGTGGGCAAAGGCCGATAGGCCCACAAACGGCGCATGGTCATCCGGGGCCAAATTGACCACCTCGCTGATGGAGCGGGAGATCTCCGTCAGGTGTTGCAGCTTCTCTTGCGGCAGACAGCGATAGCCCAGCTTCAGTTGCAAGTTGGGAATGACGCTGCACAGGTCGGCATTGCCGCAGCGTTCCCCATAGCCGTTGATGGTGCCCTGCACCATGCGCGCCCCCGCCTGCACCGCCGCCAGGGCATTGGCCACAGCAGTGCCGGAGTCGTTGTGGGTGTGGATCCCTAGGGGCAAGTGCTGCAGGTGATGGGATTCTGCCAAGACAGCTGCCGTGATCGCCGCAATCTCGTGGGGCAGGGATCCGCCATTGGTATCGCAGAGAACCAGCCACTCCGCCCCCGCCGCCGCCGCTGCCGCTAGGGTTTGCAGGGCATAGTCGGGGTTGTGGCGGTAGGCGTCGAACCAGTGCTCGGCATCGTAGATGACCCGCCGCCCCTGGGATCGCAGATAGGCAATGGTGTCGCGGATCATGGCCAGGTTTTCCTGCAGCGTGGTGCCCAGGCCCTCGGTGACGTGGAGATCCCAAGACTTGCCGAAGACGGTTATATAGCGGGTGCCCGCCGCCAAAATGGCCTGCAGCATGGGATCGTCTGCCGCCCGCCGCCCCGGCTTGCGGGTAGAACAAAAAGCCACCAGCTCGGCTTGCTCTAGGGGCTCTTCCCGCATCTGCCAGAAAAACTGCACATCCTTGGGATTGGCTCCTGGCCAGCCCCCTTCAATAAACGGGATCCCCAGCCGATCCAGCAGCTTGGCAATCTGTAACTTGTCTTGCACCGACAGCGATAGCCCCTCTCGCTGGGCCCCATCCCGCAGTGTGGTGTCGTAGAGAGTGATGGTGGCTGAGCAACCCAGATCAATCTTCATATCGCATCAGTTTCTTGTAAAAGGCGGTGGAGAAATCCGGCTGTTGTCCGCGCTGCACCAAAGAGACGACATCAATCAGATAATCCACAAACTCGTAGTTGGCGATGGAGAGCTGATAGGTGAGATCTGCATCCTGAGCAAAGATGACCTGAACCACCGTCAGATCCGAAGGCAACGGGGACGTATGCCAACTGGCCAAGAAGCGGACAGGCTCTTCCCCCTCGATGGCCCTCTGCCCTTCCAGGCTGGCTTTTTTGTAGAGGCCCACCGCAAGGGCTAGGTACTGTCGGCGGGCAACAGCGTAATAGGGCTGATAGACGGCCACTTCTGGCGGGCTGGCAGGTTCAAGTTGCAAAGCCATGGTGCGCTAGGAGAGGGGTACCGCTTTTTCTAAGTTTCATGAAGTTCTGCAAGATAGGTGGGATCCCCATAGCCAAGAGAGATCTCTGCATTGGCTGTAGCAAGTGTCGCCGGAAAAAGCTGTGAGGTCAATTGTGGCAGAGAACCCAGAAAAAATTATAAGGGGCCACTGCAGCCCATTTCATTCAGCGTATCGCGAAGCGGTGCGGTTCCCGGTAGGGTGCCGGAGGCATAGCACCATCGCGACAGCAGGTCAGCGGACTACGGATAGATTGCCCAATTGTCTACTTTTCCTTGAGGGATCCCGCATCCCAAGCTGGAGGGAAGCGTTGGAAAGTCGGGGATCTCTGGGAAAGAATAGAAAGAGGGGGGATCCCTGCCCCTGATAGCAACCGGCTTTTCTCCTGCCGGCGGTGGCGAGACGGTGCCCTTGCTTGGTTCTCCAAACGTTTGGCATCTCCTGGCTTCATGAACACAACCCAAGACCCAACCGCTTCTCGTCTCGACCTTCTCCCCCCGGGAGAGGGAGGAACAACGGCCAACCCCCTGCTGGAGTGGGATCCCGTCCTGCAGCGCAAGTTCCAGCAGCTTGTCCAGATCTTCGCCGAGATGGAGCAGGTCTTGGTGGCCTACTCTGGGGGGGTTGATAGCAGCCTGGTGGCCAAGTTGGCCTGCGATCAGCTGGGGGAGCGGGCCCTGGCTGTCACCGCTGCTTCTCCTTCGCTGCTGCCGGAAGATTTGGAGGAGGCAATTCAGCAGGCTCGGCAAATCGGGATCCGCCATCAGATCGTCGAAACCCACGAGCTGGAGGATCCGAGCTACGCTGCCAACCCTGTTAACCGGTGTTACTTCTGCAAAAGCCACTTGCACGATACCTTGCGCCTGTTGGCCCAAGCCCAGGGATATAACCATGTGGTGGATGGCCTCAATGCCGACGATCTTGCCGATTACCGACCGGGGACACAGGCAGCTCGGGAGCGCGGCGTGCGTTCCCCTTTGGCGGAGGTGGGGATGAGCAAGCTGGAGGTGCGGCAATTGTCTCGCCACCTGGGGCTGTCTTGGTGGGATAAACCGGCCCAGCCCTGTCTCAGCTCCCGCTTTCCGTATGGAGAGGCGATCACCGCCGAGAAGCTACGTCGGGTGGGAGCGGCAGAGCGCTATTTGCGCAGCTTGGGTTGGCGGCAGGTCAGGGTGCGCTCCGAAAAGGACACCGCCCGCATCGAACTTCCTCCGGATCAGATCGTGGAGTTTGTGCAGAAAACCAATCTGGAAGCGCTGGTCAAGGCCCTGCAATCCTTCGGCTATCTCTATGTCAGTCTCGATTTGGAGGGCTACCGCAGCGGCAAGCTCAACCGAGTCCTCAACCTTTCCCAGTTGGCCACAAGCTAGCGGGCTGGGGAAGCCGTAGGGGATCTGTGTTGAAGTTTTGCGCCGGGTGATTATGAGGGGGTTGCGGTTGCTCTGGCTCTGCTTGGGGGTGCTGGGGTTGGCAGTTGCCGGCCCTACTGCGGCTCAGGTGGAGTCCCAGAAGAAGGGGGGCGCTCAGCCCATGGATACGACTGACCTCAGCGCCGTTGCCGACCGAACGTTACGGCTGCGTTCTGATCGGCAAACCTTCGACCAACGGGCGGAAGTTTTCCAGGCGGAAGGCAATGTGGAGATGCGGCTGGGCCGCTCTGTGTTGCGGGCGGATCGCCTGCGCATTGAGCTGCGACAGCGGCGGGCTGTGGCCGAGGGCAATGTTTCTATTCAACTGGATCGGCAGCGCATTCAGGGATCCCGGCTGGAGTACGACTTTGAGCAAGAGCGGGGATTTTTGGAAGAGGCCTTCGGGCAGGTGGATATTGGCCAGTTGCAGGCCAGTGGATCCCCGGCAGCCGCCCTCTCTCCGCAGCGGCTGGTGCGCTTTCGTGCCGTTCGCATCCGCTTCGATGCCACCACCTGGGAAGGAGAACAGGTGCGGCTGACCAACGACCCGCTGGATCCGCCGGAGTTGGAGATTCGTAGCCCACGGGTGACCTCCACTCTTCAGGCAGATGGTTCCAGCCTGCTGATTGCCGAGGCGGGGCAATTGGTTTTCGACCAGGTCTTGTTTCTGCCCCTGCCCATTCGGCTGCGCTTCGACTCGTTGAACCGTCAGCCTCCGGTCAGCATCTTCTACGACGATTTCGACCGAGAAGAATTGCGACGGGGCCTGATCCTGCAACCCAACTTCGAGCTGCTGCGGGATCCCAATGTGAGCTTGGTGCTCTCCCCGCAACTGTATCCGCAGCGCCTTTGGGGCAGTGAGCAGGGCCTTTTGGATGGGATCGGGCTGCGGGCCGATTTGCGTTGGCGGCAACCGGAGGCGAATGCCCAAACCTCCCTGTTTGCCGAGCTGCGGGGGATCGTCTTCCAGGAGTTTGCTCAGCGCTTGCGAGCCCAGGTCGAACACCGCATCACCACCGGCGATGGTGGAGAAGTCGCCTACACCTACGCCTATCGGGAACGCTTCTTCAGCGGTCGCCTGGGGTTTCAAATTGTGGAAAACCGCCTCGGTGCCAGCTACCGCTCCCCCACCCTGCGCCTAGGGAATACCGGCTTGGATCTCAGCTACCGCATAGCCGCCGACTACATCGATGCCTTGGGGCAGCCGGATGAAATCGACACGGATCCGGAGTTGGCCTTAGCCAACACCACCGACCGCATTCAGCTCTCCCGCCTGCAACTGGGAGCAACCTTGAATCGCTCCTTTCCCCTCTGGAGCCCTCCCAAGACGGCGGCGGATCCCCCACCCCGCTTTTCCGCTCTGCCCATCGAGCAAGGGATCTGGCTCAGCACCGGTGTGAGCAGCAGCCAGTCTTTTTACTCCAATGGCCGAGCCCAGAGCTATACTGCCGGCAGTATTGGTATCGATGCGGTGATTGGGGCTTTTGTGGCCGATACCTTCGACTACACCAACCTGAGGGTGACCTACTCCAACGGTTTTTTGGCCGGAGCCTCGCCATTTTTGTTTGACCGCATCACCACGCGGGAACAGCTCGTCCTGGGCTTTTTGCAACAACTGTACGGCCCGCTGCGGGTGGGGGCAGAGACAACGGTAGATTTGCAGTCGGGCCAGCAGGTGGATGTCGTCTATCGCCTGGGCTATGACCGCCGCACCTATGGCTTTAGCCTGCAGTACAATCCGGTGCGCCAGTCGGGGGCTCTGGAGCTGCGGGTGGAGGGCCTGAACTGGGATCCCGGCCAATCCTCGCCGCAGCCGACGACGGGATCGAGGATCCAAGAGCCTTGATCCCCAAACTCCAAGGCAGCTTAAAAGTGTAGTCTTGACTACTACTCTGCGGAGATTTTCTATGAGAAATTGTCCCATATTGGGGAAAAATCCTAATTCAAATCTTCCTCGAATTGCAGAACCCTCTTGGAAATCGAAACAGTAAGGTAAAATACAGAAGTTATTTTTTCCAGGATTGATTTCTGCCAGTTGGGATCGCCGTATCGCAGACTACCGCAGTGATCCCCAGACGGTGTTAGGGTAGATGGTAGGCTGAGCAACGTGGGCTGGTAATCTGAATTATGCAAACACTCGATGCAATCCCCGATAAAAAACGAGCAGAGCGAATAACCTGTAGCTACATCAATGCGACCAGCTCCATTCAGGTGGTTCGCATCACGAATATCGAAAACTGGTACTTTGAGCGGGTGGTCTTTCCAGGCCAGCGGCTGCTCTTTGAAGCGGTGCCTGGAGCCAAGCTAGAGATTCACACGGGCATGATGGCCAGCTCCATTCTGGCAGACACCATCCCCTGTGAAAAGCTGCGCGTTCGAGAAACGGAGCCGGCGACCGTAGGCGCCTAAATCCCCAGAGGCCAGCGGTGCGGACTAAGTTTCCCGGCCTTGTTGCCTTCTCTCCTCACTCTCTGGGCTGGGGGAAGGCTGAGGTGAGGGGCTGGCGGAGCGGCGGGGCTTGGGAGGTAGTGGGATATCCAGGAAGCGGGCGCTCAACCTCACTGGGCTGGTTTCTTGCCGCTGGGGAGGCCAAGGGATCCCCAACCAACGGGCTGTGAGCTCCAGCAAGCTGGGGGGTGGTGTCGGCGTAGGAGTTGGCGTGGGTGGTGGGGTGGGGTACAGATCTAGGCGCGGTGGCCGTGGGGTGCTGACCCGAAAAGCATCGGGGGGCGGTTGGGTCAGAGGTACATTCGGATCCCCGCATCCCAGCAAGCCCAGTCCGCCGGCAAGCAACAGGCCGTACAATTTTCGAGTGCCTCTACTGCCCATGAGTACGCTGCTGGACACCTCCAACAGGGTATCATCGGGATCCCAAGGCTCTGAGCTGGGCTTGCAAATCTTCCTCCAGCACAGATAGCTGGCGAGCCAAGGTCACGTAGCGGTTGGCGGTCAGGTTTTTGGCGGTAAACTGCTCCAGCAGTTGCTGATCCCGGGCAACCATTTGGTTGAGATACTGAGCCACAGAGGCTTGTGGATCCTCGACTAAAGCTCGGCACACCTGTAGGGCCATCACCAGTTGGGCCCGCACCTGCAAAAACAGCGACTGGATGTACTTTTGCTCAGCCTCACTGAGTTGCCGAAAATCCCGCCAATGCTGCCCCCCCTGCAGGGATTGCCGAAGCTCGTTGACCCAGTGGTTGTAGTCTTTTACTTTGCGGGCCAGATCGGTGGCAAACTTCATCACCTCGGGGGTGCTGTTGAGCAGATGGGCTTCCTGCCAACGCTGGCGGATGCGATGCAGGCTTTTTCCCAAGCGCAAGTTGGCTCTCAGGATCCCCAACAGGAGCAGCAGTAGGATCCCGGCAGCTGCGGCATAGGGCACCCAAGAGCCGGGATCCCGCATCCCCAAGAAGATGACCAAGGCTATTGCTATCAAACCAAAGGCCAGCATGCCCCAGGAGCGTAGCCGCTGTTGCTGCAGACGCAGGTACTCCGCCCGCAAATCAAAGGCCTCGCAGCAAGCGTCCAGATCGGCGGCCATGAGCTGGCGAAACTCGTCCACAGAGATCGGTTCCACACTAATCATCGAGGGCACCCTTAACGCAAGTGGATCGAGGCCAAACGGCATCAAGACCTGCCCTGCCAATCACGGGCAGCTTCCGTGCTTTCTTGTAGGGGCTCCAGCGTTTCGCTGGCCGGAACCACCATCAACCCATACCCTCCGCTGCGGCAAAAATCGACGATCTCCTGCGTGTCAAAGCGTTCTGCCACGGGCTTGGGCAGTCCCTGTTGAGCCAACCGCTGCGCATATTTTCTTGCCGCAAACGAGCTCTCGAAAGCAATGACGATATCTTGACCCCCAACCTGGCGCGTGCAGATTCCCTCCTGCCCATTGGCTTGGTAAAGCAGCACAATCACCTGGGGGGGCAAGTCCTCTGGGCTGACCCAAGACAAACCCTTCTCAGCCTGGGATCCCCCGCTAAGCAATACATCCCGCGCCTCATTCAGCCGCGCCAGTTGCGCCTCTAGCAAGGGTCTTTGTCGCTCGTCCTCCAGTTCTGCGAGGGCAGTACTGAGGGTTTGGTATTCCTGAAACAGTCGCCCCCGGATCTGCCGCTCGGTTGCATCGGGCGGAAGGTTGAGAATCTGAAGGGCTTCGGCGGTGTTCATCATGGGCTCTGATTTATTCAAAATCATTGCCTAGACTAGCTGCTTTGAGAGTCTCTGGAGAGAAATTCTCCTATGATCGTGGCTGCCCGCTTTCTCGGCCAGAAGAGAGGGTGGACTCACCGTTCGCGCCAGCGGGCCGGAGGCCTTGTGCGGCGATGATGACTTCCATCTTGGGGCTGCTCAGCAGGGGAATTGACCTGGGGTTGGTCAGATAAAGAGGGAAGGGGGAAGCCCAACTCAAAAGCCTCTCGTGCCAGCAAAGCCAGCAGAGATGGATTCAACTGGGCGCGTTTCACCCGCTCCTTGAGGCGATTCCACAGGTGTGCTCGGTGGATGCGTTCCAACTCTTCTCGCTGTTCACGTATCATGTTGTTCCCACCTCTCTTGTATCAATCCTAACTAAGCAACAGGGGAGCTGGTGTCAGGGAACTTTGATGGATTTTAGGAGATGGGATCCTCATTTTCTCCGAGTTGACCCGCCGGGATCCCTGGGGTTGCCAGCAGGGAACACCATTCACATCTGTAATTTCTTGTGTTGCAGCAAGCCCGTCTTCGGAATGTACAAGGGCGGGATCCGACAGTTTTTCTAGGGACATTTTGGGATCCCTGCTCGCCTTAGAGGTCTTCCACACAGGGAACTGCGGCCTTGACAGGGCCAGCTTGCCCCAATCTATCCAAAAAATGCTGCAGGAGCTGAAAACCGGGTGGGTTGAGGCTGTAGTAAATCCAGCGCCCCTGCTGGCGAGCATTGACCAATTTCGCATCCCGCAGGGTTTTTAGGTGAAACGAGAGCTTGGATTGGCTCACCTTCAGCTCCTCGCAGAGATCACAAACACACAACTCACGCCCCTGCAGCAGTTGCAGCACGCGCAGGCGAATCGGGTCAGAGAGGGCGTGGAATCCCTCCCGCACCTGCTCATCTGTCAAATTCCCCTCTACCTCAACCAGGAACGAAACCATCATTCAACCAGGGTAGCAGGAGTTTTGCGCTGCGGCTGCTGATGGATTCGATGGCAGGGGAAAGGCGCGACAATCAACCAGTTTGGCAGCATCTCACTCGAAGGCAAGCAAATACAGACCTTCCGGTTCAGAAGGGATCAGTTGATACGGATTCTTCTGATTGGCCTGTTCACAGAGATTGGCAAAAGACTGCAAACCTTCCAAGCGTTCCGTGAGTTCGCTGAGGGTATCGAGGTACTCCGCCAAGCCCGCTTGAGTCAGGTACCAAGATTTGTCCAGCTCTCGGAAATAGGTCATGTAAACTACCCGACCCTGACTGCTTCGCAGTACAGGGCAGGCTTAAGGCCTCCGGCCCGCTGGCGCGAACGGTAGCCCTGTAGTTGGCAAGCCAACCACGTTCGCGAAGCGAGCCGTAGGCTTGACCTCTAGGCTGGTT
>NZ_JANSIL010000079.1:0-42728 GCF_047462015.1 Synechococcus sp. R5-13
GTGCAGATCCACTTCTCGCTCCCCCGAGATCTGCACCGCATCGCCAGGTTTGAGGGTGCGGTAAAGGGCAGAACGCAGGGGCTTGGGGATCTTGCCGGAAAAAACGTCCGCTCCGGCTTGCCAACGCAGGTACTTGAGCTTGCCGTCTTTATCGGGAAGAAATCCCAAAAACTGGCCCTCCGACTCAAACGGGATTCCTTGCTTAGGGAACTTGCTCATCTTGACCCCCAGCCTCCGTGTTGAGCTGCCAACAAACCTCTAGGCCATCCAATAACTCCTGTCGCCGCGCTGTGTGCTGACGGATCACACTGCGCACCTGTAGAACAGCCAATGGAGTACTCACCTCCACCCGCAGACGACCATCTCCTGTACAAATCGCCGGGATCCCCAATTCCACTAACCGCCGACCGATGCGCCAGCGCTCGCCCAGAGGAATATCCAAAAGATAACCGCGCTCAGAGTCCAGAAAGGCGGGGTTCATGGCCGGGATCAGCACCTCAGAGTAAAGAATAGTGAAGAGATGAAACAAATTCTCAATAGCCTTTCAAAAAAAAGCCAGAGGCCGGAAGCTAGGCAGGCTCAAGCCCACCTGTGGACCTTCTGGCTAGGCTCTGCCGTTCATCAAGCCGAACACCAGGCTGTCGTTGGCCAGGAAGTGATGGAGATGGAAAGCGCGATCCTCTGTCTTCAACAGGATTTGCTCGTAGAGGTAGCGGGTGGCCCGATCCCCAAGGCTCTCCGCCTGGGCTGCCTGCCGCCGCAGCAGATCGATGATGGCCTGCTCTGCCGCCAGGTCGTTCATTAACATTTGCCGCGCCCCAAAAGCTCCATCCGGCTCAGGGGTAAAGCAGCAAAGCTGGGCCAAGGTGGCAAAGCTGGCTACCGGCACACCTCCCAGCCCTTCTAGGCGTTCTCCCAGGTCGTGGACATGCTCCCTCGCCTGCTCGTAATGATCTTTGAAAAGCTGGTGCAGCGGATAAAACTCGGTGCCCTCCACCACGAAGTGATGCTTCTGGTACTGCAAGTACAGCCCCTGGAAGCTGGCCAGCAGGGCGTTCATCCCCTCGCAAACCGGCTGGGTTATCTCAGTGCCAAGCAAGACAGGATTGTCGCGCACGCTGTTGAAAGACTGGCGCAGGGTTGAAGTTTCGGACATAAAATTCTCCAGCACAAGTTAAGAGGAGCTGCGAATCCTAAACTGCCCGCCATAGCGGGCCTGGGATCCTTGGGTGTTTATCTCCAAATCTAGCATAGTGCAGAAAATGGCTCTTGTGAATAACTCTCAATAAGCCCGTTGTTGCAGATCCCTTTGGAGTGGGATCAGGGCGCAGACAGATTGGCTCTTGGCTAGGTCAGTCTCCGGTATCGGAAGAAACTTGGCAGTAGGATCCGCCCTGAACTACCTTTGTGGGGCTATCGGCCTTAGGGGAAGAAGCAAGAAGCATGTCTCAGAAAAGCCCATCCTTCTTAGAGAAACTGACTGACCTAACCCGCCAAATTGTTGACCGTGCCCGAGGCATCCCAGAAGCTTCTGAATCTCTCGAGAAGCCAGAAGCCTTTAAGTCTTTCTGGAATTCGGTGTCTCAGATACTACAGAAGGACCTCCTAGAGGCGCAGACAGAGTTGGGCCACTGCAACATCCTGGTCATTGGCAAAAGCGGGGTGGGCAAGAGCACCTTGGTCAATGCAGTGTTTAGAGATGAGCTGGCCCGTACCGGTGTTGGCAGCCCCGTCACCCGCCACATTCGTCAGTATTCCAAGCCAGGTTGCCCAATCACCATCTACGATACACCTGGCATGGAACTAGACGGTGAACAGAATCAGCAAGTTCGCCTGGAGGTTTCCCAGCTTATCGAGGAGCTGCGCTTTAAGGATCCTGAACATCACATCCATGTTGTTTGGTACTGCCTCCACCACGAACTGAAGCGGTTGGAGGAAGTTGAACGCAAATGGCTAAAGGAGTTGGAACTCAAAGACGTTCCCGTCATCTTGGTCTTAACCCAATGCTTGGAATATCCCAATCCTGAAGAGAGCGAGTTTTTCCGGTATTTGCAGCATCAAAATTTGCCTGTCCGCTACATTGTTCCCGTTTTGGCCCGCAACAAGGCGATTAACCGGCAAATTACCATTCCTGCCCACGGGCTGGAGCACCTAATTGGCTGCACGCTAGAGCTTTTGCCGGAAGTGGCTCGCCTTGCCTTTATCCGCCAGCAATTGCTGCGGGTGGATCTCAAAGCCGAGGCTGCCTTTAAGTACGTATCAGGCTATGTGGCCAGTGCAGCGTTTATCGGGGCAGTGCCCCTTCCCTTTGCAGATGCCCCTCTGTTGGTTACAGCCCAAGCAGGCATGATTGCCAATATCAGCTTTATTTTTGGCTTCGAGGCTTCCCCTTCTTTTTACTACTCTTTGATAGCCGCTTTGGCAGGCACTACAATTACAACAGCAATCGGGCGAACGATTGTGTCCAACTTGCTGAAGATGATTCCCGGCCCGGGGATTGTAGGCAGCGCTATCCAATCCACTACGGCAGCCACCCTCACTCTCTCTCTGGGCCTGGCCTATATCGAGCTGATGAAGGCCATCGCCCGCGCCAAAATCCAAGGGATCCAGCTATCTCCAGAAGAGATGAAAGATATCTTTATACGCGAGTACCAAAGTTATGTTGCCTCGGGATCCAAAACTCTGAAAGATGACTTTTCATCCTAGCTTTTGCGTAGGTACTGAATCTAGGGCAGGGGAAGGTCGTGGGGTCTCAAACCCAAAGGTGCCATCGACCAGGTAGAGGGGGCGGCCTTTCACTTCTTCAAAAACGCGGCCTAAATACTCGCCAATCACGCCCAAGCTGATCAGCTGGATCCCGCCCAAAAACAAGATCATCACCGCTAAAGAGGCATAGCCAGGTACATCGGAGCCAAAGAGCAAGGTGCGGATGATGAGAAAAAGGCCATACAAAAAGGCTGGAACCGAGATCGCCAACCCTATGTAGCTCCACACCCGCAACGGCCAAGAGCTAAAAGAGGTGATGCCTTCTATGGCTAGGTTCCACAGCCGCCAGTAGTTCCACTGGGTTTTGCCGCGAAAGCGGGGGGCGCGATCGTAAAAAATGGCCGTTTGCCGGTAGCCCACCCAGGCAAAGATCCCTTTCATAAAGCGGGTGCGCTCTCGCAGCTGTTTAACTGCCTCCACCACCTGCCGATCCAGCAGTCGAAAATCCCCCGTATTGCGCGGGATCCGCACCTGGCTGAGTTGATCAATCAACCAATAGAAGCCGTTGGCTGTAAAGCGTTTTAGCCAGCTCTCCCCGCGGCGGCTGCGGCGCACCGCATAAACCACCTGATAGCCCTGCCGCCACTGCTGCAGCATCTCCGGGATCAGCTCCGGCGGATCTTGCAAGTCGGCATCGATGGGAACAACAGCTCGACCAGAGGCGTGATCGAGGCCGGCAGTAAGGGCGATCTCCTTGCCAAAACACCGGGAAAGGTTCACCACTTTGATACGGGGATCCTGATGGTGAAAGGCGATCAGCTTTTCCAGTGTGTCGTCTTGGCTGCCATCGTTGACACAAATGATCTCGTAGGGAATCCCTAAAGGATCCAAGGTCTGCCGCAGACGCTCAAACAGGTGTTCCAGGTTGTCCGCCTCATTTTTGCAGGGGACAACAACCGATAATTCAACCAACTCAACCGGGGGCTCAGACAACATCGAGAGGTGTCAGAATCGGGATCCCGTAGTTGGCCATCATTGTGCCATCAGGGGGTGGCCGACATCTCCGCCACAATCGAGCGCAGCTCGTCTTCCGAGATGCGGTAGACCTCGTTGCAGAATTGGCAAACCGCTTCTGCCCCCTTGTCGGTGTGGATCATATCGAGCAACTCGTCCCGCCCCAGCATGCGCAGAGCCCCCTTCACCCGGTCGGAATTGCACTTGCAGTAGAAGCGGATGGTGCGCATTTCCGGCGCAATTTTCAGATCCAAGTCGCCCAGGCAGATTTGCAACAGCTCCCGCAAGCCGCCGCCACCAGCCAACATCGGGCTAAATTCTTCCACTTTGGCCAAACGGGCTTCCATCTCTGGGATCAGACTGGCCGGCGCCCCTGGCATCAGTTGCAACAACACCCCACCGGCGGCACGTACCCGCTGCGAGTCAAGGTTTACCCCCAGAAGGACTGCCGAGGGAATCTGCTCTGAGGAGGAGAGGTAGTAGGTGATATCGTCTCCCACCTCTCCCGAAACCAGCTCCACCGCGCTGGTGTAGGGCTGGCCGTACCCCAGATCCCGCAGCACATGGAGGTAGCCATAGCGCCCAACGGCTTGGCCCACATCCAACTTGCTCTCGGCAGTGAGAGGAAGCTCAATGGCGGGGTTGCTCACATACCCGCGTACCGTGCCATCCAAGCCGGCATCCACCCAGATGTTGCCCAAGGGGCCATTCCCTTTCAGTTGCAGGTTAATCCGCGCCTGGCGTCGCTTCAAGTTGGCCGCCAGCAACAGGGCTGCGCTCATGGCCCGCCCCAAGGCCACTGTCGCCACATAGGAGAGCTTGTGCCGCTCCCTTGCCTCTTGTACCGCCTGGGTGGCCACCAAGCCCACCACTCGGATTTTGCCTTCTGCCGCCGTGGCCCGGATGAGGTGATCCGGCAGAGATGAGGGCGTACCCTCAGAAATACCTTTCGCTCGCTTCAATCGTTCTGACCCAGAGGCATCCGTCATCGCAACCTCAACGCATGTCTTAAACCAAGCCTGCAGGGATCCCCTGGCGACTCAGCCTTCATTCTAAGTGAGTCTAAGTGAGATTGTAGCCCCTCTCTTGCCGGACTTTGGGGAGGGAACTGCCCTGTCGGGGCGGGAATGGGACTGTCCCTTTTCTGGGAGAGATTTTAAGAAGTGTGAAGATCTGAGATGGCAGACGGCAAGCATATCGGAAAATAACTTGCGGGTATGCTCGTCATACTCTTTAAAAAATCGACTTGAGGATGGATATCCATGAGTGTTGTTACGAAATCGATTGTGAACGCGGACGCGGAGGCCCGCTACCTCAGCCCGGGGGAACTGGATCGGATCAAGTCCTTTGTTGCCTCGGGTGAGAAGCGGTTGCGCATTGCTCAAGTCTTAACCGAGTCTCGTGAGCGCATCGTCAAACAAGCTGCCGACCAGCTCTTCCAGAAGCGCCCTGACATTGTCTCTCCGGGGGGCAATGCCTACGGGGAAGAGATGACGGCGACTTGCCTGCGGGATATGGACTACTACCTGCGCCTGATCACCTATGGTGTCATTGCCGGCGATGTCACCCCAATCGAAGAGATCGGCCTGGTGGGTGTTCGCGAGATGTACAACTCTTTGGGCACACCCATTCCGGCGGTGGCCGAGAGCATTCGTCAAATGAAGCAGGTGGCCATGGGTCTGCTCTCTCCTGACGATGCGGCTGAAGCCGGCTACTACTTCGACTTTGTGGTGGGGGCAATGAGCTAATCCCTCATTGTTTTTGCCGCACAACCCTTTGCTGTTCGTCGATTTGGATTTAGGAAGCTCATCATGCAAGACGCAATTACTGCTGTAATCAACAGCTACGATGTTCAAGGCAAGTATCTGGACAGCTCGGCCATGGAGAAGTTGAAAGCCTTCTTCGCCACGGGCGAGCTGCGGGTGCGGGCGGCTGCCACCATCGCGGCCAATGCCTCCACCATCGTCAAGGATGCTGCTGCCAAGGCGTTGCTGTACTCTGATCTCACCCGTCCTGGCGGCAACATGTACACCACCCGTCGCTATGCTGCCTGCATCCGCGACATGGACTACTACCTGCGCTACGCCACCTACGCCATGCTGGCCGGGGATCCCTCCATTCTGGACGAGCGGGTGCTGAACGGGCTCAAGGAGACCTACAATTCCCTGGGAGTGCCCATTGGGGCAACCATCCAGGCCATCCAAGCCATGAAAGAGGTAACTGCCGCTCTGGTGGGTGCTGAGGCCGGCAAGGAAATGGGGGTGTACTTCGATTACATCTGCTCTGGCCTGAGCTAACTCCCGGCGTCATTGCCTCAGGGGAGGTGCATTCTTCAACGAGCACGGCGGGCGATTTGCCACAGGGATCTGGTGTGCTAGCTGAAGTACGCGAGCTTTCTGGGGTGAGTCGCCTGTTTTGCTGGTCAAGATAGCCCATTTTGTTGTTGAGCGGGGATCCCATATCATGCGCATGTTCAAGATCACGGCCTGTGTGCCCAGCCAAACCCGAATTCGCACCCAGCGGGAGCTGCAAAATACCTACTTCACCAAGCTGGTGCCCTATGAGAACTGGTTTCGGGAACAGCAGCGCATCCAGAAATCGGGTGGCCGCATCCTGAAGGTGGAGCTGGCCACGGGTAAGCCTGGGATGGACGTAGGACTGCTGTAGTTCCCCTATTCGTTCGTTGCTTTCCCTCGGATACTGAGAAATAGCCCTCTGCAGATCCGGTATGCCCAGCTCTGGAAGCTCTGTTCTTGGGGTTGGAGTAGCGGATCTGGCCGTTTTGTAGGGGTGGGGGTAGATGTTGCCTGATGTGCCGACCCGGTTGGAGCCAATCATCGCTGCCCACAACCTGAGCAAGGTTTACCCGGTGGCCGTCAAGGATCCCGGAGTGGTTGGCACCCTGCGCCACTTTTTTCGCCGCACCTATCGCCACATCCCGGCAGTGCAGTCCGTGAGCTTTCAAGTTCAGCCGGGGGAGATGGTGGGATTTTTGGGGCCCAACGGGGCGGGCAAGACCACTACCCTCAAGATGTTGACTGGTTTGATCTATCCGTCCGGCGGCACGGTGCAAGTGGTGGGTCATGTGCCTTACCGCCGGGAGCCGGCGTTTTTGCGGCAGATCACCCTGGTGATGGGGCAGAAGCAGCAGCTCATCTGGGATCTGCCGGCAATGGACTCTTTGCGCATCAACGCTGCCGTTTACGAGATCCCTGAGAAGGAGTTTCGGGAGCGGGTGGGGGAGCTGGCGGAGCTGCTCGACCTAGAAAGCAAGCTGAAGCAACCAGTGCGCAAGCTTTCCTTGGGGGAGCGGATGAAGGCGGAGCTGTTGGCGGCTCTGTTGCACCGCCCGCAGATCTTGTTTTTGGACGAGCCCACCTTGGGGTTGGATGTCAACGCCCAGGCCGGCGTGCGGCAATTTCTGCGGGATTACAACCGCCGCTATGGAGCAACGGTGCTGTTGACCAGCCATTACATGGCCGATATTACTGCGCTGTGCCAACGGGTGCTGGTCATCAACGCGGGGCAGCTCATGTACGATGGCGACCTCGAGGCATTGCTGGAGCGCTTTGCCCCCTACCGAGAGGTGAGGTTGAAATTGGCTCGCCCTTGCCCTGTTGCCCAACTGCAGCTCTATGGAGAGGTGCGCACGGACGGGGATCCGGGCAGCTGTGAGGCGCGGCTGTGGGTGCAGCGGGAGCAGCTCACCCAAACGGTGGCCAAGCTCTTGGCAGAGCTGGATGTGCTGGATCTAACGGTAACCGACCCGCCCATTGAGGAAGTGATCGGGCGGGTGTTTGCGGATGGGATCCCTTCGGCCAGCCCATAGGGTCATTTGCAACAGGGTTAGGTTGAGCGTGGGCTCCCTTCTTCCCCAAGAGGAGAGGGGCTGGGGGTGAGGGTCAGCAGCGAAGGATCCCAGCTTTGTTGGAAACGACTGGGATTCCCTAACCCTTCCCTCAGATCTTCTGGGCAGCAGCCTCGCGCTGGTCAGCCGTCGAGCGTGCCGCGTGCAGCGCAGAGTAGAGCTTGTTGAGGGCATTCATGTAGGCTTGGGCCGAAGCGACGATGATGTCGGTGTTGGCGGCATGGCCGGAAAAGATGCGGTCTTCGTGGCGCAGGCGGATGGTGACTTCCCCAATGGCGTCGATGCCGGCAGTAACCGATTGGACAGAAAACTCGATTAACTTGTTGGGGATATTGACAATGCGGTTGATGGCCTTGTACACCGCATCCACCGGGCCTGTGCCCACGGCAGCGTCCACCCGCTCTTCCCCTTCCGGGGTTACCAGGCGCACCGTGGCAGTGGGAGCCTCTCGATTGCCACACACCACTTGGACATGCTCCAGGCGGTAGAGTTCGGGCACCGGGCGAGTTTCGTCGTTAACAATCGCTTCCAGATCCAGGTCGGAGATTTCTTTTTTCTTGTCAGCCAGCTCTTTGAAGCGCAAGAAGGCCTTGTTCAGATCCTGCTCCGACAGCTCGAACCCCAGTTCTTTGAGGCGGGTGCGAAAGGCGTTGCGGCCCGAGTGCTTGCCCAACACCAAGGTGCTCGATTGCAGGCCGATGGTCTGGGCATCCATGATCTCATAGGTCTGGCGGTTCTTCAACATGCCGTCCTGGTGGATGCCAGATTCGTGGGCAAAGGCGTTGGAGCCGACGATAGCCTTGTTGGGCTGCACCAACATGCCAGTGAGGTTGGAGACGAGGCGCGAGGTGCGATAGATCTCCTGAGTTTTGATGTGGGTGAGGGGCTTCTCGGAGTCCACCGGCAGGCCGAAGTAGGGGTTGAAGTAGCTGCGCCGCACATGCAGGGCCATCACCAACTCTTCCAGGGCTGTGTTGCCGGCCCGCTCACCAATGCCGTTGACCGTCACTTCCACCTGACGGGCGCCCTGCTTAATCGCTTCCAAGAAGTTGGCCACCGAGACGCCCAGATCGTCGTGGCCGTGCACAGAAAGGATCGCTTGCTTGATGTTGGGCACGTTCTCGCGGATGCCCTTGATCAGTTGGCCGAACTCCTCCGGCATGACGTAGCCGACGGTATCGGGGATGTTGATGGTTTTGGCCCCCGCCCGAATGGCCGCCTCGATGACCTGGTATAGGAACTCTGGGTCAGAGCGGGTGGCATCCATCATGGAAAACTCCACATCCTCCACGAAGGACTTGGCGTAGGCCACCATCTCTTCGGCAATTTGCAGCACTTCGGCGCGGGTTTTGCGCAACTGATACTTCAAGTGAATGTCTGAGGTGGAGATGAAGGTGTGGATGCGGGGCTTGGCAGCAGGCTTCAGGGCGGCGGCGGCGGCCTCAATGTCCGGCTTTAGGGCACGGGCCAGGCTGCAAATCACAGGGCCATCGGGGGTTCCCACCTGCTCGGCCACCTTCTGCACGGCCTCAAAGTCACCAGGGCTGGCATAGGCAAATCCCGCTTCGATGATATCGACGCCCAGCCGGGCCAACTGCCGGGCAATGGCCAGCTTTTCTTCGGTGTTGAGGGTGGCGCCGGGGCACTGCTCCCCGTCTCGCAGGGTGGTGTCGAAAATGAGTACATGATCCAAAGCTTGGCCATCAAACGCAGCGACCGCGGCAGCATCCATAACGGTTACTGAGATAACGAAACATTGCCTTACTATTTTGACATTAACTGGCAGGGGTTCTAACCTGGCTCGGGGGAGATTGGGGTGGGCTCTGTTAAATTGCCATTTGGCTTGTTTTCCCTGCGTTCCTCGGCGGCAGAAGGAGATGGAGAAAGGTGGATCCCGAAGGCGCAGGCGAGCAGTTGTTCATACTCTTTCTCATCCCTGAGAGGGTGTTCCCAGCGGCCTTCTGGGGTGGTCTCGATCCACTTAAAAGAGCCATTGGCGCGGGCGGTGAGGGTGACCCGTCCGGTCGGAGTGGCCAGGGTGCAAAGGCGCAGCCGGGTAAACATCGATTCTGGCGAAGTTTGGTGAAAGTGGCACATGGGCTCGAACTCCTGCAGGGAGCGTGGGATCCGATCCAGAAGAAATAGAGTTTTCCAGGTGCGATCCGGCTGTTCCTGCTGAACGAGCCAATAACGGCAAGCAGTGGGATCCCCTGGCCAAGGGGTGAGGCGGTAGCGTCCTTCAGCCTGGGCTTGAATCCCGGGATCCCCCAGCCGCAACGGCTCGCGAAAGGCCTCCCCATACCCCACATCTGCCAGCCAGGCTTCATCGCCGATGTTCACCTGCACAGCCAAGTGGTCGCACTCAGGTCCAAAGCGGACATCGGACTCCGTCGGAGTAGCGCGAACGGCGCGGCTCACCTGTCCTGAGAGCAGGTGTACCGAAAACCCCATTCCCTGCAAGGCAGCGGCCAGCAGGCTGTTCAGCTCGAAGCAAAACCCACCCCGCCGCTCCCGGACAATCTTGTGAAACAGGGGATCCCGCTCCAGGCAAATGGCGCGACCCCGATGAATGTCCAGATTTTCAAACGGCACCCTCAGCAGGTGGGCTCGGTGGATCTGGCGGAGGGTTTGCAGGGTGGACTGGGTGGAGCCAACGTAGCCGATCCGATCCAAGTAGGCCCTGATTTGGGAGGGGGTCAGTGGCTCTAGCATCAGCACAGAAACCGGTTGGCTGCAAACTGCAAAGCAAGCTTTTGACCTACCCTAGCCTTGCCACGAATCCCCGGCCAGAGCCAGAAGAACAGTTCACTGGAATCTGAAAGACGGCATCTTTTCCCCGGAGCCGATTTTTCTGTGGCTGTAGGGATCCCTGATGAGTAGGAGATGGGCAGAGGATTCTGGTGGACGGCCAGGCCCAAGCTTGCCCAAGATGGTTTACAAGACCGTCCAAAGCAGGTGGGAGCGCTACCGATGGCTGCTGCCCAAAATTTGCCCTCCGATGAGCTTTTTCCCATCACGCTGAAGCTCTTTGCCGTCTATCAAGAAGTAATCGGACAAACCGAGATGTGCCTGCAGGTGAGCCCTGGTACCACCGTCGGGCAACTGTGCGATCAACTGATCCAGCGCTACCCCAGCTTGGCTCCTTGGCGCTCCCAAACGCGCTTCGGTCTCAACCTCAATTTTGTAGCTGCCGACACTCCCCTATCGGCGGGAGACGAAGTCGTTCTGATCCCTCCGGTCAGCGGGGGCTGAAAAGGAGCAAAAGGAGAATGCTACGATAGCGGCAAGAAAAAAAGAAGGCGAAGCGTTACATGGCAGAATACACTCGGTCGATTTCCTTTTATGGGCGGGAAATTGACATCAATATTGGGCTGATGGCCCCCCAGGCAGGGTGTGGGGTTTGGCTGACTTCGGGCGAAACCTCGATTTTGGTTACCGCCACACGGCAGCCAGGCCGGCCTGGCGTTGATTTTATGCCCTTGTTGGTCGATTACGAAGAGCGCCTCTACGCAGCGGGGCGGATCCCAGGGGGATATCTGCGGCGAGAAGGCCGGCCACCGGAACGGGCCACTTTGATCTCTCGCTTAATAGACCGACCCATTCGTCCGTTGTTCCCGGAATGGCTGCGGGATGATGTGCAGGTGGTGGCCACCACCCTCTCTGTAGATGATACGGTGCCGCCCGATGTGTTGTGTATTTTGGGAGCCTCGTTGGCCATTCACGGTGCTCGCATCCCCTTCAACGGCCCGGTGGCGGCGGTGCGGGTGGGCTTGGTCAAGGATGAATTTATCCTCAACCCCACCTATGCCGAAATTGAGGCGGGCGATCTGGATTTGGTGGTGGCCGGCTGTGCCGATGGCGTGATCATGGTGGAAGCCGGGGCCAACCAACTGCCGGAAAAGGATGTGGTGGAGGCCATCGAGTTTGGTTTTGAGGCCATCCAGGAGCTGCTCAAAGCCCAACAGCAAGTCCTGGCGGATCTCAACATCACCCCGGTAGAGCTGCCCCCTCCCCCCAAAAACGAGGAGCTGATTGCTTTTGTGGAAGAGCAGGCTCAGGAGGGCATTCGCTCCATCCTCAGGCAGTTTTTGGACAAGACCAGCCGGGAACAGCAACTGGAGGAGCTCAAGGCCAAGCTGGAGGCCCAAATCCAGGAACGGCCAGAGGGGGATCCCTTGCGGCTCTATCTTCTGGAAAACCCCAAGGAGTTGGACAACCAGTTCAAGGCTCTGCTCAAGAAGCTGATGCGCCAGCAGATCCTGCAAGAGGGGGTGCGGGTGGATGGGCGCAAGCTGGACGAGGTGCGACCGGTCTCTTGCCGGGTGGGTTTGATCCCAAGGGTGCACGGCAGTGCCCTGTTCAATCGCGGCCTCACCCAAGTCCTTTCCATTACCACCCTCGGCACCCCCGGCGATGCCCAGGAGCTGGACGACTTGCACCCGGTGGATGAGAAGCGCTACATGCACCACTACAATTTTCCGGGCTTTTCAGTGGGAGAAACGCGGCCTTCACGCTCCCCGGGGCGGCGGGAGATCGGTCATGGGGCGCTGGCGGAGCGGGCCTTGGTGCCGGTGCTGCCCAAGGAAGAGGAGTTTCCCTATGTGGTGAGGGTGGTCTCGGAAGTGCTCTCCTCCAACGGCTCCACCTCGATGGGATCCGTCTGTGGCTCCACTCTTTCCCTAATGGATGCTGGGGTGCCGATCAAAGCGCCGGTCAGCGGGGTGGCCATGGGCCTTATTAAGGAGGGGGATGAGGTGCGCATCCTCACCGACATCCAGGGGATCGAGGACTTTCTGGGGGACATGGACTTCAAGGTGGCCGGTACGCGGGCGGGGATCACCGCTCTGCAAATGGACATGAAAATCACCGGCATCACCGTTGACGTGGTGGAACAGGCCATCCGGCAAGCCAAGGCCGGACGCGAGTTCATCCTCGACAAGATGCTGGAGACGATTGCTGCGCCTCGACCCCAGTTGGCCAAAACGGCTCCTCGTCTGCTCACGTTCAAGGTGGATCCGGAGGACATCGGCAAGATCATCGGCCCCGGTGGCAAGACCGTGCGCGGCATCACCGAAGCGACAGGGGCCAAGGTGGACATCAGCGACGACGGCACAATCACCGTGTCTTCCTCGGTGGGCGGCCAGGCGGAGGCGGCGCGGGCGATGATCGAAAATCTGGTGCGGCGGGTGGAAGAGGGGCAGGTGTATTTGGGCAAGGTGACCCGCATCATCCCCATCGGCGCTTTTGTGGAGTTTTTGCCCGGCAAAGAGGGCATGATCCACATTTCGCAACTGGCGGAGTACCGCGTCGGCAGGGTGGAAGACGAGGTGGCTGTGGAAGATGAGGTGGTGGTCAAGGTGCGCAGCATCGATCACAAAGGCCGTATCAACCTCACTCGCCTCGGCATTAGCCCTGAGGAAGCAGCGCGGGTGCGCAACCATCACCACTGAGGCTGCGGTTTTCCCCCAGCAACGGGGGCCTCGGCAGCTGCCAGAATGGCAACTAGCTCCGCGTCTGCAGTGCCGTTCGCGTCGGGGTTGCGGAGCACTTTGCAGTATGCCGGATTCTATCCCCCACTTGCTCGCTGGCCAAAGCCCTACTTCTCCGGCTCGACCATCCCCCTCCCGGCGGCGGCTGGGCTGGGCGTTGGCTTGGGGCTTGGGTTGGGCTGCTCTGCTTAACCTTTCTGCTCAGCATCCTTTGTTGGTGCGGATGGAGAGCGACGCCCAGGAGTGGCTGTACGCTTGGCGTGGCCCTCAGCAGCCTTCTCCCGAGGTGGTGATCGTCGGCATTGATGGTCGTATAGGACTCGATCGCGACAGCGGTGCGGAGCACGTTCCCGCTAACGGGAACAGCGGACAGGGGGAAAGCAATGGCCGCACCAGTGGTGCAGAGCACCTTGGCCAAAAGGTTGACTTTCTTCTGGAACGGGCCAACTACGCCGGCCTGACCTTGCGTCTATTGGAAGAAGCCAAGGCCAGGGTGGTGGTGCTGAACCTGCCCAGCAGCTTTGTGGTGCCGCAAAACCTGGGCAACGAGAACTTAGATGCCCCTCTACGTCAGGTGGTACAGCGCTACCCAGATCGCTTGGTCTTGGCCACCCGCAGCAGCGAGAGCTTTGGCCGCTCCGAGATTAACATCTACAACCATTTCCTGCCCTTTTCTTCCCTGCGGCTGGAGTACTTGGTGCCGCCAGAACATGTGCAGGGGGTGGTGCAACATCGGGTAGACAGTGCCGGGATCCTGCGCCAGGCCCAGCTGCGGGGGCTCTACCTGCGCCGCGACAGCCAAGAGGAGCAGATGTTCGCCTCGGTCGAGGCTCTGGCTTTTGCCAAATACGACCCGGAGCGGGCCAGCCGCTGGTTTCGAGAACGGGGTTTGCAGCCGATTCAATTCAACCCCCTCGGCTCCCAGCACGGGATCCCCATTATCCCCATCGAACGGGTTTGCCCTCCAGCTGTTCTCCAGGCAGGATCCGGGTCTGTTGCCCCAATGATCAACCCCAGCCAAGCCTGCCGCGGCCAAGAAGGGATCCCTCCCCTCGATCCCGAAGTTGCCGACCAACTGCGGGACAAAATTGTCCTGGTGGGTTTTGTGGGCGGCTACCCCGAAACCTTCCCAGTGCGGACTGCGGATGGATCCCAGATTGCGGCGGTGGAGCTGCAGGCGCAAGTCCTCTCCAGCCTGCTCACCGGGGAGGTCTACCAATCCGTGCCGGGGGGGGTGGCGGTTGCGGTGGTCTTGCTGCTGGGAGTGGGAACGGGACTGCTTTTGGTGCTTTATCGTCCCCCCCTACGTTCGCGTCAGCGGTGCGGAGCACTTTTGAGCCCTTGGGGCTGGAAGCAACAGCAGTTTCTCCTGCGGCCTGTGGTGGGGCTTGCCGTTTACGAAGGGTGGGCTGTGGCCCAGTTTCTACTGGGGCGTTGGGTTTGGCCTCTCGTCTTGCCGGCCCTGGCCAGTGGGCTAACGGGGGTGAGCCTGCTGCTCACTTTGGTCATTGTGGAGAATCAAGAACGGCTCTTGGCCCAGCAACAGGAACTGGAGCGCCTGCGCCGAGCCGAACAGGAGGCCGCCATTGACCAGGCTCGCAAGCTGCTCTACCGAGTAGCCACCGACATTCACGATCGCGAGCTGCAGGAGCTGAAGGTGGTGATGGACAACTTGGAGAGCTTGCAATGGCAGCAGCAGCAAGGCAGGTCGCCCGACCCCGCCGTCTACGATCACCTGCTCGAACAACTGGAGAGGATCGGACGCGGGATCCGGAATCAGCTCAACGATGTGCGCACTCTAGCTGCCAAGCTGCGCATCTCCCCCAGCTTACGAGAAGGGCTGCATCGAGGCATCGAGATCTATCTGGATGAACTGATCCAATCGGGCAGCCTAACGCTATCTGTAGAGCGGCAACTGCAACCTCTGCAGGAGCCCAACACCGGCGAGTGGTTTGATCAGCGAGAAGACATCTTGCGCTTTTTGCGGGAGGCCATCGGCAATGTCATCGCCCATGTACAACCCCCCAAAGGCAATGCTTCCTTTGTCAGAGTGTCGCTGGCCCAAACGGAGCGCCACTGCTGCCTTTCCGTGGTCAACGATGGTATCGAGTACGCTCCCGGCCTCAGCGGCGGCTACGGCAGCAAGGCCATGAACACCATCGCCCGCTATCTACCCAAGGGATCCTGGCATCGCACCCGCACCCCAGAAGGCCATACCCATGTCGAGCTGCACTGGGAGATGCCGCTCTGAAAGACCTACACAGCACTGAACAGAACAGATTTTTGCTCAGCGCTGTTGCTTTCTTCCTGCTTCAGCAACCCTTGACTAGCGGTAGGTTTTAGACCTACCACCCCGCCAGAGGAGTCTCCACAGGCGTTAGTTCCCCCAGAGCTTGGGGTACATTTCAAACGGTAGCTGGGGTCTAGAAACATAAACCTAACCACCCGCTCTCTGCACACTCGCACAACTGCCTAGCGTTTGCACATCAGGTTGTAGAGAACTGTGCAGCAAAGTGAGGACTCCGTCCCACTATCGCGAACAGTCAATCGGCGATTAGAGACAGCCCTCTTCCTAGGAAGCATTCTTTGGCTTATCGGCCCAGGGATTGCAGCCAGCCGAGCAGGGTGGTACCGGACAGAGCTTCAAACAGGATCAGGGCAACAAAGCCGATCATTGCCAAACGCCCGTTCAAGCGCTCTGCATAGTCGGTGAAGCCCACGCGGGGGGTGCTGTCCACATACATTTCCGGCTCGATGGCGTAGTTGTTCAGCCGACCGCCTTCTTCGACGACGACGGAGCGATATCGGGTCATAGGGTTCTCCTCGTGCTTTCTTTCCCAGCGTAGCTCGCTTTGCATAGGATTGTAAAGTTTTATTTACAACGTTGTTGACGCCCAATGTTCCGAGCTGCCGGGCAGAGTTCAACCAGGCCAGGAACAGCCTGTAAGCAGGGTTGTGGCTCTTGTCCCAGTACAGGGGAGCTGATAATAGCAAGGGGACTGGAGGACAACCATGTCGGTGCTGGAACAGTTAAATATGCTGCTGGATGGCCAGCCGGTGGCCAGCTTGGCGGTGCTGGAGCAGGGATCCCCGGCGGTGTCGTTGGTGCCTTTTGTGGTGCAGCGGGATCCCTTGCGCTTTGCCATTGTCATCAGCGATCTTTCTGCCCACACCCAGGCTTTGCGGGCGGATCCCCGGGCCGCGCTACTCATCCACGAGCCGCCTACGCCAGGGGATCCCCGCAGTAACCACGCCCTGCCGCGGGTGATGGTGAGCGGAGAAGCCCAGTTTCTCAGCCGCGAGGAGGCGCAGGCGCAGGGGTTTGAAGCCCTCTACCGCGCCAAGTACGAGATTGCCGAGATGATCCTGGGCTTGGCGGATTTTCACTTCTGTCAGATCATCCCCAAAGCTGGCAGCTTCATCCAGGGGTTTGGCCAGGCATTCCGGCTGAGGGGCCCCAACCTGGATCAACTGGAGCACCTTGGTCGGGCGTAGATTATGAGAATTCCAAGGGCAGCCCGCGCCATCCTTGAGCCCAGGGAAGCTCTTGCTGCGCCGCTTCCTAGCTCCCCTCTTCTGGGGGGAGAGAATGGAGTCCTTTCTCAGGTTTTCGGGTGGGATCCCGGATCCAGTCCAACAGCAGCGGGTTGACCAGCTCGGGGGCTTCATCCTGGGGGCAATGGCCGACCCCCGGCAATGGGATGAACCCCACCACGCAAGGAAACTCTGCCAGGGCCCGCCCCAGAGCAATGGGTTCCCAGGGATCCGCTTCCCCCCACAAGATCAAGACGGGACAGGTGAGCTGAGGCAAGAGATCTTCAGCCAAAGGCCCCTGAGAATAGCGCACAAAGGCCAAAAAGACCTCTGCCGCCCCCGGCTCCAAAGCGGGTTTGAGCAAAAGCTGGATCAGCTCCTCGGTAACCGCTTCTTTGCGCCCGTAGGCTTGGAGGAGGATATTGCGAATGGCCCTAGCCTGGGCCACCTGAGCAAAGAAGAAACGACCAAAGGGAGGCCACCCCAGCAGGGATTGCAGCAAAGGGGTAAACTGGCGGCGCAGCCAGGAGATCTGCTTTCGTTTCCGCTCGTGCAATAGCCGCAGCGAGGGATCCAACATCGCTACCCCTAAAACCTGGGCTGGATCCAGAACCGCCGCCTGCAAAGCCACGATGCCCCCAATCGAGTTGCCCACCAGGTAGGCCGGCTGGCCCATCACCTCCCGCACAAAATCGGCCACCAGGGATCCCCAGGTCTCAAAGGTGTAGGGCAAAGGGGATCCCGGCAGGGGCTTGGCGGATCCCCCAAACCCCAACAAATCGACCGCATACACCTGACAGTGCTGCCCCAGCTCCGGCAAATTTTTCCGCCAATGGTCGCTGCTGGCCCCAAAGCCATGGATGAGCAACACGGCTGGGCCTGTGGATCCCGACTGTTGGTAGCGAATGGGCTGGTCACGCCAGAGCCAGCGATGCTCTGTGTTCGCGTTGGCGCTGCATGGCAACATGGGGGTGCAGTGTAGGTTTGAGTCAGCGTTGCGATCCTAACCGTTCGCGACAGCGGGACAAAGTCCTTGTGATCGGGGCAAATGAGAGTACTGGCGGAGGGTGGCCCCCTTCCACCCGTTGGCGCACTTGAATCGAGGAACAAGGATCGGCCTTCCTCTGAGTTGGGTGATCCCAAGGGGCACCACCAAGCGGCTACAACATCCCATCTCAAGCTTCCGGGAGAAAGTGGGGAATACTGGCAGTTGAGGGTTTTGCGGTGGGTCGGCTTTGGTTTGGCTAGTTGGCCTCAGCTTGTTTGGTAGCGCTTTTTGCCTCTTCTGGGGACAGTTGTTGGTGGGCAAGTTGCTGCTGCCGCTGTGGGGGGGATCCCCCCTGGTGTGGAATACCTGCCTGGCCTTTTTTCAGGCCACCCTGCTTTTGGGCTACCTGTGGGCAGACCGGCTGGGGCGCGGGCTCAATCCCAGGATGGGGGTGCTGATCCACGGGATCTTGCTGCTGGTCGGGCTGAGGCTTCTGCCCTTTCAGCTGGGGATCCCCGGCCAACCGGAAGGATGGTGGCCCCCTCTCGCTCTGTTGGCAAACTTGACTTTGGGAGCTGGGGTGCCGCTGTTTCTCCTGTCGGCGACGACGCCGTTGCTGCAACGGGGGTTGGCGGCAAGAGGGGTCGCGGGGCAACGGGAGGCTTTGGATCCCTATTTTCTCTATGTGGCCAGCAATGCCGGCAGCTTGGGCGGGCTGCTGGGGTACCCGCTGGTGTTGGAGCCCCGCCTGTCTTTGGCTGGGCAAACTCACCTGTGGACGGGATCCTACGCGCTGGTGGCAGCCCTGGTGCTGCTGAGCGGGGTGGGTCTGCTGCTCAGTTGCAACGGCGTTGCCGAGCCACAAGAACGCGGGGCGGATTCCCAGGGATCCGGCGCTGCTCTGGGGAATTGGGCTGTTTCCTGGCGAGAGCGTTGGCGCTGGGCGGGTCTGGCTTTTTTGCCGGCGGGCCTGTTGGTGGCGGTCACCACCTTGTTGACCACCGACGTGGCGGCAGTGCCCCTGTTGTGGGCCATTCCTCTGGGGATCTATCTGCTGACATTCATGCTGGCTTTCGGGGGGATCCACCCCAATAA
The DNA here is from genome assembly GCF_047462015.1 of Synechococcus sp. R5-13. NCBI lineage: Bacteria > Bacillati > Cyanobacteriota > Cyanophyceae > Synechococcales > Synechococcaceae > Synechococcus > Synechococcus sp. R5-13. Next base: position 18,695 of record NZ_JANSIL010000079.1, read on the forward strand.
GGGGGTTTTGGGAACGACAGCTCTTCTGGCCTGCGGGGCGGTGGGGACACAGGTCTTGGGCTGGGTGAGGCCGGGTTTTTTGCTTTTGCCGCTGCATCTGACCACCTTTGGGCTGGTGAGCTGGGGCTGCCACAGCCGGTTGGCTTGCCGTCGCCCGCCGGTGGAGCAGTTGACGCAGTTTTACCTGTGGCTGGCTTTGGGGGGGAGTTTGGGGGGAATGTTCTCTGCCCTCTTGGCACCGCAGGTGTTCGAGACGGTGCTGGAATATCCCCTGTTGCTGGGGATGTCGCTGGCCGTGCTGGGGGCGCAGGGGGGGCGGGTGGGCCTGTGGCTGGGGCTGGGGCTGCTCCTGCCTTTGCTGCTGTTGCACTTTCAACCGCAGGCGTTGCTGCAGGTGGGCGCTGGGGTGGGTTTGGCGTTGGGCTGGGCGGTGCTGGCGCTGTTGGTGTCAGGGGAGAGCCGTTCACAGCAGCAGAGCGGAGCCCCTGGCTGGCAGGCCAAGGTCGGTTGGGTGGGAGCAATGGCGGGGTTGGTTGTGCTGCTGGGGCAACCCTGGCTGCAGCCGGGACTGCAGGTGATCCACAGCGAGCGCAGCGCCTTCGGCCTCAACCGGATCGTGGAATACCAAACTGAGCAGGGATCCTTCCGCAGCCTTCTGCACGGCACCACTCTACACGGCAGCCAAAACTTGGATCCGGAAAAAGCGCTGGAGCCGCTGACCTATTTTTCTCGGTCTGGGCCGGTTGGGCAGGTGTTTGCGGCGTTCAGAGCCCAGACTGTGGATCCCACGCCCGCCATTGCGGTGTTGGGGCTGGGGATCGGCACGTTGGCCGCCTATGCCGAGCCAGGGGATGAGTGGACGTTTTTCGAGTTGGATCCCACCGTGGCCGATTGGGCGGGGCGCTATTTTTCCTATCTCCGGTGGGCCCAGATGCGGGCGCGGGTGCAGGTCATCCTCGGCGATGCCCGGCTCAGCCTCAAGGGGATCCCAGAGGGCAGCTATGACCTGATGGTGATGGATGCCTTCAGCTCTGACGCAGTGCCGGTGCATTTGCTCACGCAAGAGGCTTTGGCCCTCTACCTCAGCAAGCTCAAGCCCCACGGCTGGCTGCTCTTCAACATCACCAACCGCCACCTCGACCTGGCCCCGCTGTTGGCCGGCCTGGCCGGATCCCTGCAGCTTCACGCTTGGCACCAAGACCACCGGGATCTCTCCCCTGAGCAACGCCAGGCGGGGCTGGCCCCTTCCCACTGGGTGCTGTTATCGCCGCGCGACGCTTCGACGACCGCCTCAGCAGGGCGGAGCCCTTTGGCCCAAAACTCTGGAGTCCTGCAGGAACTAGATCCCTGGCAGCCCCTTTTGCCCCAGGCCGGGGATCCCGTCTGGCGGGATGACTTTTCCAACCTGCTGCAGGTGATCCGCTGGCCTTGGATCCCTTTGCTAAAGGGTATCCAGATCCCCAGTTCTGGATAGGAATCCGGCTGTTATCGCTATGCAACGCTTCGGCGAATGCATTAGGGTTGGGGAGCAGAAAAGTTAAAGAAATCTTTACAACTCGAAGTTGGTATGAGTTATGATTGTTTGCAACGTAACTGATGTCTGCTCGGGAGTCCGGCCCATGTCTCCTCTACAAGCCCTCACTGGCAATCCTCAAACCACCATGGCTGAAACCTCTGCGGCTCGTTTCGTGGCAATCGGGGGCAGCTTGCGGCCCAATTCCCTGACGTACCAGGCGCTGGAGGTGGCGCGGCGCGAGTTTGAGAAGTTGGGGATCCCGTTGCACATCCTCGATCTGCGGCAGATGAAGTTGCCCTTTGTGGATGGCTCGGAGTCCTATGCGGATTATCCCGATGTGGCAGTCCTACGAGCAACCATGAAGCGGGCGGATGGGATCATCCTAGCCAGCCCGGAGTACCACGGCGGCATCAGCGGCAGCCTGAAAAATGCACTGGATCTGTTGAGTTTTGAGCAACTGGAGGGTAAGGTCTTTGGGTTAATCAGCGTTTTGGGCGGCGAGAGCAACAGCAATACCCTGAACCAGATGCGCTTGATTGTGCGTTGGGTGCATGGCTGGGTGATCCCAGAGCAAATCGCCATCGGTCGGGCTTGGAACGCTTTTGACGAGCAAGGCAATCTCAAAGACGAGAAGCTAAAACAGCGCTTTCAACACTTTGTCCAGAGCTTGGTGACCCATACTCACAAGCTGCGCGGGATCCCAGTGGTGAAGCCCTCCTGAAATTACAGTCATTCCAAACTAGATTGAGACACTCTCCAAGCGTTCCGCGACCAACCCCAGGGAAGTTAGGAAGCCATGAAGGACGGCTGCAGACAGACTACACTGGGGCTGGGTGAGAGATGAAAACCAAATCTTTCACTGCGTCGAGGATGGGGCGAACGCCCGACGTCGAGAATCCCTGCCCCTTGGGGCGGAGAGTATGCCAAAGTTGTTCCAAACAGCAACAAGTCCGGGCTCTCTTCTTCTCACCTGTTGCCTCAGCGTTGCCCAGCAACAAATAAGGCTCAGATCCGACGGAGATCTGGCTGAGAGGGCATTGACTTGCAGAGGAACCCGCAGAATAGCTCCACACAGGTATGGTTCAGTCTGTTCCCCCTCATTCCGATAGAGCTGGGCCAATATCTCCCCTGGTGGCCCTGCAAGCAACCTTGCAGCAGATGCGGGAGCAGAGCGATGCCAACACCCTCGTTCAGCTCACGCTGGAGTATGTCAAGGCGGCGTTTGGGGCGCCGCTGATCTGGCTGGCCTTTTACGATTATCAAAATCACCAGTTGGTGGGCCAGGGGGGAGTGACCCTTCTTGAGGATCAAACCCTACTGCGAGCGGTGCATCCTCTACAGCCGGGGGAGATCCTGGAGCAGGTGGTGATCGAGCAGCGACCGATCAGCCTGCCCGACCTCTCTCAGGAACCGCGCATGGGCATTTGGCAGCGGGAGGCCAGGCGACTGGGCGGGATCCAGGGCTGTTTCATTTATCCCTTCTCGGCCTACGGCCCGCTGTCGCGAACGGCAGTAGGACGGCGGCGCTGCTTGGGGATTCTGATGCTGGGATCCCAAATGTGGGGGGTTACCACCCATGAGGACGAAAAGGCTCTCTTGGGAATTTTGCTGGGGCAGTTGGCAGCTTCTCTGCAAGAGTTGGAAAACGCTTGGCAACAGCAGACCGAAAAGCGCCTTGAGGATCCACTCCTGAGGTTGGGAACGGCGATGCGCCAGGCGGGATCCCTGCAGGAACGGGTCAGCTGGGTGAAGCAAGAGCTACAGTCTTTCCTGGGCGCCGTCCACATTCAGGTGTATTGGCACGAGCGCAGCCAGGGTCAGTTCGTTCCCCACGGGAGCGTCCCCAAAGCTGTTGGCAACAGCGGGGGGACGGAGTCCTCTCAGCCCCCTGTTCCCAAAGGGGCTAAAGTCGGAGCAGGGCCGACAGGAGAGGTCAGCCTTTCGCTGCGGGAATTGGGGGACATGTACTACACCCTCGCCGATGGCCAGGTGGTGGTGGGCGGCACAGGGACGACTCGCTCTGAGGTTCCCCCCAAGCTGATGCAGCAGTTGCGAGCCCAGGCTGTTTTGGCAGCCCCGATTTTGCTGGAGAAGGATCTGCTGGGGTTTATCTGGGTGCAATCCGATGTGCCCCGTACCTGGCAAGCCGCTGAGCGACAGTTGGTGGCCGCTGCCGCCAATGGGTTGGCCTTGGCTGCCCCCCTAGAAAATCTGGATCGCCGCATTCGCCAGTTGGCCGATGACCAAGAGTTTGTGCAACAGGTGGGCCGCTCGCTTTACAACCCGGCGGAGCTGCAACAGGCTCTCCAGCAAGCCGTTGTCGGCCTGGCCCAGCGCCTGAAAGTCGGTGCAGTGGCCGTGTTGACGGTGGATCCCGACAGCCCCATCCCCCGCCTCTTCTACGAGTACCGCAGGGAAGGCAAGCAGACTTTGCCACAGCAGCTCAGCCCTCTGAGCGACCAGGACTGGCAGGATCTCATGCGCAGCGAGGTGGTCGTGGCAGAAAACTACGACCAAGATCTGCGCCTGCTCTCTTGGCGGCAGGAACTGGCAGGGGTTCGTTCCTTGATGCTGACCCATACCGGGGCCAACACACCCGTGGAAGGGCTGCTCTTGGTGTTGCATCCCCAGCTACGGGCCTGGAGCCGGGAAGAGCGGCAACTGCTGCGGGGGATCGCCCAACAGGTGGGGGTGATCCTGCGGCAAATTCGGTCAGAACAACGCCGGCAACGACAAGAGCAATTGCTCAAGGGCCTGATCGCCACTTGTTCAACCTTGCCAAACTTGGCCACCTTGTCAGATCTGTACACCACTACCACTCGACAGACGGCCCAATTGCTGGGGATCCCTCTGGCGCTGGTGGTCAGTTGGCAGCCGGGGGAAAGCCGGGCTCAGCTCCAGGGGCCTTTTACTACCGCTGCCGGGACGGAGACCGGCTCCACCGAGATCGACCTGCAAGATCCCCTACTGGCCTACGCGCTGCAGTCGGCAGAACCTCTGCCGCTCACCCAGGAGCAGATCCCCCCTGCCAGCCGCACTTGGCTCAGTCGCGTCAGCGGTGCGGAGCACTTTGCTGCCGGCCTGGGATCCTGGCTGCTGGTGGCGCTGGGGGAGACAAACTCCTCGCAGGCGGGAGCTTTGGGAGTTTTGATCTTGGGGGCAGAAGCGGGCAAGGTTTGGGATCCCGACGAGCGGGCGGCTGTGATGCTGATCGCCCAGACCTGCGGCTGGACGCTGCGGCGCTTGCTCTGGATGCAAACTTTGCAAGAGCGGCAGGAGGTGCTCAGGGAGTTGAACTGGTACAAGCACCGCCGCCTGCTGGATATGCAGAATGCCCTTCTGGACAGCCTGCACCGCCTGGGTCAGGTGCCGGAGATCCCCGGAGACGAAGCCACCCGCTGGCAAAAAGTAGTGGAAATTGGCAGAGGGCTGCGGGATCTGACCGTCTCCACAAGGCCGTTGTTGCAGTCGGAAACTTGGCAGGTGCAGCCGCAGTCGCGGTCGGTGCCCTTGGCAACCTTGGTGCGCAAAAGCCTACGCCGAGTGGAGGGCCTGACCCAAAAACGCAAGCTGTGGCCGCGGGCCCATGGGGACATGAGCATTGCCGTCCAGGGGGATCCCGAACGACTGGAGATGGTGCTCTGGGAGGTGTTGACAGCCGCTATTTTGCGCAGCCCGGAAGGGGGGCGGCTGGATCTGTGGAGCCAAGCCAGCGTTCGCGACAGCGGTGCGGAGCCCTTTGGCTATGCAGAGCTGCTGGTGGTGGATCAGGGCAGCTTCGACCCTCACCTGATGGCCGCCCTTCAGTTGGGGCCAGAGCAGGTGATCTACGCAGATCCTCTGCTCAAGTCGCCTCTATCGGTGAGTCCTGGTTTGGAACTCAGCCTGTGCCAACGGGTGGTGCAGCGGATGGGGGGCCAGCTCTCCTTTTACCTCTCTTCCGATGGGCGTTGTGTCTCTCGGCTGCTCCTGCCGATGGGCAGCGACGAGCCCCATCGCGTTCGCGACAGCGGTGCGGAGCACTTTCCCCCCAGGTAGGAAAAGGCTTTGGCCCATCCTTGCCGGTCACCTCAGTGGGACAAGGTTCTGAGCAGCCAAAACAGGGGCAATAGGGCCAGTAAACCGCGATCCAGCCGCCGCAGTTGTAGGCGGTGCCAGCGCAGGGGATGGTCTGGGCCGGTCAGCCCACGGGCCTGCATTGCCATAGCCGTCTGTTCGGCACGCAGGAGCAAGTTTTCAAAAAAGCGCTCCACCAAGGCCAGCAGGGTTTGCATCCCGCCCCGGAAACTCAGGGATCCCCAGCGCACATCCCGAGTTCGCACCGCCCGCGCCAAGTTTTGCACCTCTTCCATCACCAAAGGCAGAAAGCGCAGCGCCAAGGTGAGGGTGAGAATTACTTCGGCAATCGGCCATCTCCAACGCTTGAGAGGCTGCAACCATTGGCCGATCCCCTCGGCAATTTCTTCGGGGGCCGTGGTCAACAGAAACAAATGGGTAGCGTAGAGCAACGTAAAAATGAGGGTGCCCAGCCGCAGCGCCACCGATAGAGAACGGCGGGAGACCTGAAAGGTTCGTCCCAATAGGGAAAACTGAACCAGGCGGTAGCGATAAGGAGTTTGCCAGGCACGGGTTTGCGCCCGCCAGGCACGGTCTGGGGATCCCTGTTCTACAGCCAAAAAGGAATCCCTCCCGCTGTCGCGAACAGAGCGCTCGGCACCGCTAACGGGAATCAGCCCATAGCCCACCACCTGCATATCCTGCCGTTGCGGTTGGGGAAAAACCCCCAATCCATCCGGCGCCAAGCTGGTGATCCCAAAGGTGAGCAGGCTCAGGGCCAGCACCAGGGAGAGTTGGCCCGACCAAACCCGGCGCGGCAGACGGGCCGCCACAGTTAGCAGCAGAAGAGCCACCACCACGGCCAAGCGCCAACCATTGCCGGCCAAAATGGGGCTGAGGAGAAAGCTGAGCAGCCAGGCCAGCTTAACCCGCGGATCCAGGCAATGTAGCCAGGTGCGAGGCTCTTCCAGATAAATCCCCAGCGGGGCATTGCGCAGAATATCCACAACAGTTGAGAAGGAAGCAGACTATACCCCTTAAAAGGGCGGGACCGAGAACTCCGTCCCCGTAGCGCGGTCGCAGCAGCGTTGCGGAGCAATAACAGCTGGCAGCAAGGGAGAGCTAGAGCCGTTCCACCAGACGGGTGGAGCCCGACTGGGCGGCGACCCATCCCCCGGGCGCGCCATCTCGCTCAATGCGCAGCCAGACGGGCACCTGTCCCTCCCCAGCCTGCACCTCCACCACCCGCAGCAGGGCTTGGCGTGGGGCTGTCCCGACAATGGCTCCCGTCAGGCTGGGTTGCTGGCGAATGTTGAGGCCATCGTTGGAGACCACCCGCACCTGTTGTACTCCTTGCCACTCCGCCAGAGGGCCGGTTAGCTCAGGCGGGGGAGTGAGTTCCGTCTGGCCGGGATTGTCGTTCGCGGAGGCGTCGCGTAGCGATATGTCAACCGGCGGCTGCTCAATTTGCACCTGGGGTTGCTCCAGCGGTGGTGCCGGCGGCGGCGTGAAGAGGCCCCGCAACATTTGCCAGATGACCAATAGGGAGAGGATGCCCACACCGACCACCCCGGCCATTCGCGCCAGCGGTGCGGAGCCCAAACGAACGCCAGCGGGAAAGGTAGGACGCTTACGGCCCCCCAAGCGGCTGCGGCGGTAACGCTCCACATCCTGCAAACCGATCGCGCCAGCGGACCTTAGGCCCTGGACTCCGTCCCCCTGAGGGGAACGGTCTTGGGCGCGTTCGCGACAGCGGTGCGGAGCACTAGAACTCTCATCCGCAAGAGCAGAGACGCCCGCCTTGGGGGTGCTCCGGTAGGAGGGCAAATCCGAGAGGCGCGGGGGTTCTGGCGGGGGCATCACTCCTCCCCGTTGCCAAGGGGTGGGGGGGCGCTGCAATTCTTGGGTTGGATTAGGGGGGCGCACGCCACCCACCACGGCAGGCAAATGAGGTGGGGGATGGGGGACTTGGGGAGAGAGCATCCCCGCCGGCGGATCCTCGCGGCGGGGCATTTCGTCCAGGTAAGCTTGTACTTGGGGGTTGTCGAAGTAGGCTTGCAACGTCACTTGGGCGGCTTCCAGACCGCGAAATTCCGGGAACACCTCCTCCTGAAACCATTTTTCTGTGAAGCGGCACAGACCCGGCAGATGGTCGGGAGAACCGGCGGAGTGTTCTTCGATAAACTGCAAGGCCTCTACTTCTTGGGTGGAGCGCAGATGGGCGAGCGCGTCTTCGGTCTGCCCCAGCAACAGACTACAGATGGCCTGCTCCAGATGCACATCCTGCCGCTGCGCCAGACGAGCCAGGTAGCTGCGAGCACGCCGCACCAGGGCCGGACGATTTTCCAGATAACCTGCCGCCAGCAACACCTGCACGGCCAGGTAGGCGGCTACCATCGAGGGACGCTCAGCCTCCCGCTCGAACAGCTCTTGCTGTTCTTTGAGGGTGAGGTGGCGACGTACCCGTTGGATAAAGCGCAGGAAATCTTCGGTGCTGAGGCCAGAGCCATCTTGCCCCATCCCCTCGATGCCGCCCCGTTCGTCCAGCATGGCTTTGAGGAGAGCCAGTCCCTGCTGTCGCTCCCCGTTCCCATCAGCGGTGTGTCTTCCAGCTTGGGCGGGAGCACTTTGGCTGAGGAGTTGCAAAATGCGATAGGGGCGCAGCTTGCCCAAATCGATGCGGATCTCCGCTTGCATCTGCGGAAAGGCCTGGCACTCCTCCAGCTCCGCCAAGCCCGCCTGTAAAGAACGCGCCGCCTCTTCGTAGGATCCCTGTTGCCAGGCTTCTCGACCCAGTTCCAGACGAGCGATGGCCCGCGCCAAAATGGCATCGGAACGAGCAGGGTGGCCCTGCTCCAACAGGTGTTGAGCCAAGTCCAACGCAGCCTGGTACTCTCCGGCTTCGCAATACAAGCACAGCACTCCCGGTAGGTGCGCCTCCTCCACCGTCAAGGTGGGATCCGTTGGCATGAGGTGTTCGTCGTAGTTTCGCCGTGCCTCGGGGTTCAGCAGCACAGAAGCCGCCTCTTGGATCATCTGGGCGCGAGCTTCCACGGCCTGTGGCGAGAACCCCGACAGCCAGGAGCGCTCGCCCGGCTTGAGATCGATTCGCTCCCGGTATGCCTGCTCAATCTGATGCCCATCTGCCCGTGCCGACAGCATCAAAACCCGATAATAGTCGAGGGGCACCCGCACCGTCATGGTTTTTGTCCGCGCTCTCCTGTTCGTGCCAGCGGGACGGAGTCCTTGGACAACTTACCCGCATCGACTTAACTGTAGTCCTTTTCGTGGGTAAAAGGGATCCCCCCTCGGGAATCGCTGCTCCGCCCCTACCAGTTCCAGCTACCCGGCTCTCCTTTGAAAGGGCCTACGACCTTTGAGGTGATCCAACCGCCGTAGAAATCTCCGGGTTGAGGCCGGACTCGTTCTCCACCTACCCGGCACTCCTGCACACGGCCTGGATAAAAGGCAAGGTAGTCGCGGATGGGCAAAAACGCCGGGCTGGGATCCGGATAGCTCCAGGCGGCATCTACGGCTGTTTGGGATCCGACCTGAACTGTCCAGTAGCAGGCAGCCCCTTTGAACTCACAGAAAGAGGTGCGAGAGCTGGGGCGGAGATACTGCAGTCGAACGTCGGTGGGGGGAATGTAGTAGGTGGGCGGGTGGCTGGTTTCCAGGACGCGGTAGCAACGGCGGCTTTGGGCAATGAGCTCGCCATTGAAGAGAACTTCCACCAGTTCTGTGGTGGGCTCCAGACGAGGTGGGCGCGGATAGTCCCAGACAGATTCTTGTCCTGGATGGGGAGAAATCGGTTGGGGAGACATGGGTCAATATCTTCAATATCTAAAGCAGACGGGTGGCCTCCAGCAGTTTGGCGTACCGGATCAGCAGCAAAGACTGTTGCTCCGGCAGCGGCTGAATAACCCCCTGCTGCTGCAGACGGCTCAGTACCGCCAGGGCTGTCTCCCGGCTAACTTGGCTGATATCGGCCAAATCCTGGGGGGGAGGGTAGACAATGCGCATCCCCTGGGGGGTCTTCTCGCCAAAAGCTTCCGCCAGTTGCACCAGCGTATGCACCACTCGCAGCGGGGGGCTCTGCTGGTCAAGATCCGCCTGCAAGTTGGCCAGGCGCAGGCGACGGGAGAGGCTGCAGGCCAGCTGGTAACACAGTTGCGGCTCCCGCAACATCAGCGCTTTGAAGGTTGCCGCCGGGATCCCGGCCACCCGCAGCGGGGTTAGGGCCAGCACATCTCGCGAGCGGGGAGCTTCGTCCAGTACCGCCATTTCCCCCACCCAAGCGCCCGGCCCCAGCAAGGCAAGGGTTTTGGTGCTGTCTTGCGCCCGCAAAGCCCGCCGCACCTTAGCCCAACCGGCTAGGATCAGGTAAACCACGCTGCCCCAGGCCTCTTGCATAAAGAGCGCCTGTCCCGCCGGGATATCCCGCAGCTTGACCTGGGATCCCAACCATTGCAAGGACGTCGCCGAAAGTTCGGCCAACATTGGCACCGCCTTGAGCTCGGAGAGGACGGCAACAGGAGCATCGGAAGTCATGCCGGGTCGGGGTTTTACCATACCGCAAGCCCACTGTAGCCCAGTTACCAACTCAAGAGCTATCCTGCAATCCACCACCCCGCCATGTGCGCCAAGATCTAGTGAGGAGGTGGTCTTGCTGTGGAGTCTTGCCGGTATGGCCCTCAGAGCCTCTAGAGCTACCCTGCGGTTGAGGGTGGGGGGAACCCAAACTCTGCCATTTCGTCTGGGCAACAGAGGTTCTGTCTGGGAGGGGATCCCTCCGCTGTTGCTGTTGTTACAACCTATGGATGCCTATGGATGCTGCCCTCAGCGACATCAGTGGCCAGCGCTGGTCGGTCTTGGTGAAGAACGTGCCTGTGCGGCCCGAAAAGCTCGCTGATGTGGATCTGGTGCTGATCTGTCAGCAGGGATCCCAGCCCCATCGGGAGGCTTTTGCCGAGTTGATGCGTCGCCATCAGGCCCATGTGGACAAGGTGCTCTATCATCTTGCCCCGGACTGGCAGGACCGGCATGACTTGGCCCAGGAAGTTTGGATCCGGGCCTACCGCCACCTGAAACGCCTACAGGAGCCGGCAAAATTTCGCAGCTGGCTGGGGCGGATCGCCACCAACCTGTTTTACGACGAGCTGCGCAAGCGCAAACGACAGCAGCAGCCCCTTTCTCTGGATGCGCCGATTCAGATGCGGGATAGCGAGATGGAATGGGAGCTGCCCAGCGAGAGCCCCAGTCCCCATGAGCACCTCGCCACCTGCGAGTTCTACGAGCGATTGCACCAAGCCGTCCGCGACTTGCCGCAGGCCTTTCGCCAGACAATCCTGCTGCGGGAAATTCAGGGAATGGCTTATGAGGAAATTGCCGAGATCACAGGGGTGTCTTTGGGCACTGTTAAGTCTCGCATTGCGCGCGCCCGCGCCCGCCTACAATCCACCCTAAAACCCTACCTTAATGGTGAATGACCATGGTTCGCGGCAACCCCAACCCCGACCCCAGGGATCCCCAGCAAGAGCTGCCGGTGGTGGATGAGCGCTTTGAACAGTTGAGCGCCTACTTGGATGGGGAATTGTCGTCTCAAGAGGCGCGGCAGGTGGAAGATTGGCTGGCCAGCGATCCTCAGGCGCGGCAACTGTACAGCCAACTGGCAGCTCTGCAGGCCGGTTTGGCCAATCTCAAGGCCCCAACCTTGAACTCCACCCAGACGGAGCTGTTGATCAGCCGTGTGTTCGCCGAGCTGGATCGGCGGCCAATGCTCGACCTGGGCTGGCGGCGACGCAAGGGCACCCCTTGGGGACGAGTGGCAGCGGCTGTGGTGGCCTTGGCAGGGGCGGGCTGGGTGGGATGGCGTTGGTCTCATCCCCAGCCTTTGGTATCGCTGGAAGATCCGCCGGTGCGCGTGGCCATCGTGCCTGCCTCTGCTCGTGTTGCCCAACGCTATCTTTTCGAGCCGGGGCAAAAGCAAGATGCCTACTCGATTTTGTTTGAGACAATCCCCAACCGTGGATCTCGCCCCGCCAACGCGACCAGGGCCGAGGTGGGCTGGGAATGACCTGAGCAGGCTTGAGAAAGACTGAGGAGCGCAGGGTGGAAAAAGCAGTTCGCTGGGCTTGTGGGCTAGGAGTCTGCCTTTGGCTATGCAGTCTGGGATCCCTGTCGGCCCAGGCAGATCCCAGCGGTAGCCATCTGGCAGCGCCGTTCGCGCCGGCGGGACGGAGTCCGAAGCAGTTGCACTCCTCTCCCAGTGGACAGGAGCCTGCCCCCCAGCCCACAAACCTGCCTTCACCCGGATCCCGTCTCACCCCTCCGGTGGCTCGCCCTCAACCCCCCGCCCCCGATCAAACAGATCCATTGCTTTTTCCGGACTTCCCCCTTCTCAAGGAGTTGGATCCGCCCCCGCCAAGCTTGGCCGACCTGGGCATCCATTGGGATCGCTTGGCCCTGCTGCCGGATCCCGAGCTGGCAGAGGAAATGGATGTGGAGTTCAGCCGCCGTCTAGCCCGCCTAAACCGGCAAATTGCCAACCAACAAGAGCGCCTCTACCGCCTTTTGCAAACCTGGGACTCCGACGAGGCCGATATCCGCCAAATTCAGGCCCAACTGAGCCAGTTGCGGACAGAACGGGATCGCCTAGCTCTGGAACACCTGTTGATGCTGCGGCAGCTGCAAGAGAACTTCGCCCTACCTCTACCCGACCGCTCGGCTGCCAGCTCTCCCTGAGGATCCCTTGGGTTCAGGCTATGATTGAGCAAGGGCAGACGCAACCCCCAACGGAGCTGAGCGATGGCCAAAGTGCCCAGCAACCCAGACATTGAGCAATTGGCCGCTGCCATTGGCAAGGAAGTTTACATCGATGTGGCCCGCTGGCATCTTTACCTGCGCGATGCCCACCTGCATACCCTTTTGGCGGAGCGACTGGCACCCCAGGTGATGGCAGGCAAGGTGGATGAGGACGCCGTCACAGAGATCTTGCAAGGGATCCCGGTGAAAGTGGGGGGTGGGCGCAAAGAATTGCCCCTGGCCGATCTCCTGCCGATGCAAAGCCTGCTTAACCTGCTGGACGTGCTGGAGGAGTTCAGCCGCAAATGGGCCCAATAGAGACCAATAGAGAAAGGTAGAGCGGTGCATCATCAGTCTAAACCTATGCGGCCCGGCCTCTGGCTCAAGCTCGGCAGCCTTATTCCGCTGCTCTGGCTGTTGTCGGCCTGTCAGGGAACCGAGTGGGGAGAACAGCTAGAGCGCGCTGTACGCCCAGTGGGCCCGCCCACAGCCCAACCTGAGCTGCCGGCATCTCCCTCGCCTCAACCTTTGCCGGGATCCATCCCACCCTCTATCTCCGCTCCCCCTGCTCCCACCCCTTCCTCACCCCTGCCCAGCCCGGACAGCAGCCGCTTTGCAGACCTGGAGCCGGGATCTCTGGTGGCCCGTTCGGTGGGATACCTAGATCGGTTGGGAGTTTTTGCCGATATCTCCAGCAGCGAATTTCAGCCGCAGCGCAGCGTTCGTCGCGGAGAATTTGCCCGTTGGCTGGTGTTGGCCAACAACGCCATCCACGCCGATGAGCCCAGCCGGCAGATCCGCCTGGGATCCCCCTCGGAACGCCCCCTCTTTTTGGATGTGCCGGAAGAGGATCCCCATTTTCGCTACATTCAAGCCCTGGGAGCTGCCGGCATAATTGCCGGAGATGCCAATCGAGAGTTTCGCCCCAACAGCCTGCTGTCGCGGGCAGAGTTGATCCGCATGAAGGTGCCTCTGGACTTACCTCCCGGCCAGATCAAGGGATCCCGAGCAGAGCTGGAGGAGCGCTGGGGGTTCACCGATGCGGCGCAAATTCCTCCTGAAGCCATTCCTGCTCTGGTAGCCGATCGCAGCCTAGAGAATGCCTCCACCGTGCTGCGCACCTTTGGCCCCATCCGCACCTTCAACCCCTTCGAGCCGGTTAGCCGCGGGGAAGCCGCCATCGCCCTGTCGGCTTTTGGGGAACGAACGGCCCAAGACGCCCTACCCCAGCCGCCAGCCTTGCCAGACCCAACCCCTGAGCCTCAGCCTTCTCCCCCTGCCGCAGAACCGGAGCAGACGGCTTCTCCCGAGCCGGATCCCAACCCTGCCTCTCCCTCGAATGCCGTTGATGAGCCCTCTGCGCCGGCCCGCCCCCGTTCCTCGGAAGTTGCCCCAGGGGAGGGCAGGATCGTTACCCCACGCCAAACCCAACCCTGAGGTGAGAGGGATCCCATTGGCGTATGCTGTTGGGCTCTGTCAGCAGATAGAACGCCTCAGAACCCCAGCAGGGATCCCTGCTACGGCTCTTACAAGGAGCAAAAGGAGCCATAACAATAAAAACTATCCCTAACTCCCTTCGGGAGAGGGGCTGTACAGCGCAGAGGACTTCCGCCCCCATTCCCCAGGCGGCTCTAGCTCTTGCCAGTCCCCTGAGCGCCCCTCTGCTGGGGAAAACCCTTGCCGCCCATAGCCTATAGAATGGGGGAAGCCAGCCTTGGAAAACCTGCAGGGATCCCAACTGTGTCCGCCATTGTTCCTGAAATCCGTTCTGCCGATCTGCTGCGCTACACCGTGATTGGGTCGCGGCGGCCCAGCGTGTACTTTTGGGCGGTGGCGCTGACGGGGGGAGGGCTGGGCTTTACCTTGGCCGGCCTTTCCAGCTATCTCCACCGCAATTTGCTCCCCTTTTCCGATCCCGCCAGCCTGGTGTTTATTCCCCAGGGCATTGCCATGCTCTTTTACGGGGTGCTCGGATCCCTGGCGGGGCTATACCAGTGGCTGAGTTTGTATTGGAACTTGGGAGGCGGCTACAACGAGTTCGACCGGCGCACGCAAAAGATAACGCTGGTGCGCCAGGGCTTTCCGGGCAAAAACCGTGAAGTCCGCCTGGAGTATGACTTTGCCGATGTGCAAAGCTTACGGGTAGAGCTGAGAGAGGGGCTTAACCCCCGCCGAGCCATCTACTTGCGGGTGAAAGGACGTGGCGACATCCCCCTCACCGGCGTAGGCCAGCCACCTCCCCTGACGGAGATCGAAAACCAGGCAGCCGAGATTGCCCGCTTTCTCAACGTCAGCTTAGAGGGCATTTGATTCCCTGGGGCATCATGCGCTGTGATCGCACCCTGATGGCCGCGTGAGGGATGTGTGCCCTACTACGAATGGGTGACCAACTACATTGCTGTAATCGGTGGGCGCTAATGCGGAGGCCTTGAAGAGATCCCGGATCCCTTTGGGGTGGGGAGACCCTCTTCTGGATTAGAGTCCTTTCAAATTAGTTCAAATTAGATTGAGACTAGGTTGAGACGCTCCCCAGGTGTTTCGCGCTGCAGCCCTTCTTCCAGAGGGAGAAATGACCATATCTGCACAACTGAAGCGCGCGCTGCCGAGCGTCGCTTTTTAAAACCTCGGGATGGAGAGCATCTCAAAAACTAGCCTTCGCCAGCTTGAGGAGAGGAACCCAGGGATCCCTTGACTGCCACCTGAAGGCTCGCCGACTCCGGAATGAATGCCTGTGCAGTCGGGAACCCCAAGAACGGGCTTTGCTCCACTGCCTGGATGGAGAGGGTAAAGAGGGGATTGGAGAGGATCCCGGCAAAGATGGTAGCCACCAAAGTGAACACCAAGCCCACCCGCAGAGCCTGCATGCCTTCCGCCTGCCAGTTGGTCTCAGGGTAATTTTGCACTGAAACCGACATCTCTTGCGGCTCTTTCACCACGATGGTTTTCACCACCCGCACGTAGTAGTAGATGGAGATGACGCTGGTGACCAACCCCACCAACACTAGGGTATAGGCCCCTGCCTGCCAACCGGCCCAGAACAGGTACAACTTGCCGAAGAAGCCCGCCAGAGGGGGCAACCCACCCAACGAAAGCAGACAAATGCTCAAGCAAAGGGTGAGGAAGGGATCCTTTTGGTAGAGGCCGCTGTACTCGCTAATTTCATCGGTGCCGGTCTTCAGGCTGAACAGGGTGATGCACAAAAAGGCCCCCAAGTTCATGACCAAATAGACCATCAAGTAGAAGATCAAGCTGGCATAGCCGGCCTCAGTGCCCGCCACCAAGCCGATCAAAACAAAGCCCGCCTGTCCAATGGAAGAATAGGCCAGCAGCCGTTTGAGGCGGGTTTGGGCAATGGCCACCACATTCCCCAGCACCATGGTCAAAATGGCCAGCACCGAGAGCACCGCCCGCCACTCTTCCGTCATGGCCGGAAACACGGTGGCCAGAAAGCGCACCGCCAAGGCAAAGCCTGCTGCTTTGGATCCCACCGACAAAAAGGCCACCACCGGCGTTGGGGATCCCTCGTAGACATCAGGAGTCCACTGGTGAAAGGGCACTGCCGCCAACTTAAACCCGATACCACCAATGCAGAGGACCAAAGCGATGATCCCTGCCAAGCCGGCATCCCCCATAGAGGAGGCAATGGCTTCCAGCTTCGTTTGCCCACCCGAAAGGCCGTAGAGCAGCGACATGCCGTAGAGAAAAATGGCTGTGCTGCTGGCCCCGATCAAGAGATATTTCAGGGCTGCCTCCGAAGAACGGGGATCCCGCTTGGTATAGCCGGCCATCAGGTAGCTGGCGATGCCCAGGGTTTCCAGAGATACAAACACTAGGATCAAGTCCGTCGCCCCGGAGAGGAACATGCCCCCCAAGGTGGCCGTGAGCAGCAACACATAAAACTCGCCTGTGGGCGCTCCGGACTGAGAGATGTAGCGCTCCGCCATCATCACGGTCAGTACCGCCGTCCCCACCACCAGGCCACGGAAGAGAATGCTGATGGGATCCGCCGCAAAGCTGCCCAAGAAGCTCTCCAACTGGGGCTGCTGCCACTGCAACACCAAGGTCACCAAGGCCCCGATCAAGCCAAAGATGGAGAGGGCCGGAAGACTTTTGCGCGCCGCCGAACCACCGACCAAATCCACCACCAAGACGAGCAAGAGGGTGAGGGTAACCACCACTTCTGGCCAAATGGCACCGGCATACAGGTTTCCGGTTGGGGCAAAGACATCCATAGGGGAAGACATGAAGACAGATGAAGGGGATCCACAGCCAGCATACCGCGATTTCCGGTCTCTCTTTCCGCTTCCGGCATCTCTTCTCCCAATCGTCTCCATCAGCACTCTCAATCCACGGGCTCAGTAGAGCTTGGCGCTGGAGGTGAGCACCAACTTCAGGCGGGCGTGGATCAGATCCAAGTCCGCCAGCCCCAGGTCGATCTCCCCATCGATGACGATGCCGGTGTGGATCAGCCGATCCAACAGTTCCAGCACGGATCCCTCGCGGTGGGGTTGTCCGGGGTAGTAGTCCCCCTGGCGGGGCAGGAGGGTGCCCAGATCTCCGAGCTCCAGGTTCAAATCCGCTGGGTCGATCTCCAACAGGCTGCAGATTTGTCGAATTTGCTCCCGCAAGGCTTGTAGGCTGCTGCCGGCCCGCTCAATCTGCTCTGCAGAAAGGCGCTCGGCCTCCATTTGCCGCACCACCTGCGCCTCCATCAACTGCCGCAACAGCTCCACCAAGGTCAGCACCAGAGAGGCCAAACCGGCTTCCGGGCGTTTCCGGCCAGGGGTGGGCCGAGCCTGGCTCAAGTCTTCCGAGCTGGCGGGACTGATAGAAAAGCGCGGCGGGGGAGAAGGGGCAATCCAACGGTCAAAGGGCTGGCAAAGCTGTTCCAGGCTGAGCAAATGGAGACGGGGATCCCGCGCGACTTCTTCCCTTTCCTCCGGCAGGTTGTAGCCCCAGTCGGCCAAAAACAGGAGAACTTGCTCCAGCTCCGGCACCGTCTGCACCTGGCGCAGCGTTTGCAGGCGATCCTCCACAAACCACAGCTCCTCAGCCGGCAGTTGGGCGGCAGCCAGTAGCCGCTGTAAAGTGGTGGCCTTGGGGGCGCGCACTTCCTTGCCCAGAATGCGGTGGCGCGGCAGTTGGATCCCTTCTCGGCCCAAGAGCTGCTGGATAAACCGCCCCTCTTTGGTACTGAGAATGGCCAAGCGCGGCTCCCCTGCAGCCTGAACCTGGCGTAGCCAAGCCGCCACCCCCGGATAAAAGCGGTGTAGCCCCAGCCACCCCTGCAGATCCTCTTCAATCCAACGATCCCGCACGCCATCCAGCACTTGGGCCAAACCTAGCTCGGAGACCCCCACCTGCTGCAACAACCGCTGCCGCCAGCTGGGCCAGTCTTGGCGCAAGTCTTCCTCCCGGATCCCTTCCTGTAGCCCCCACAACAACAGAGGCATCTCCCAGCCGGTCTCGATCAGCGGGCGCAGACGGTCGAAGGCAGGACGCAGCGGCTCTAGCTGAGCAGGAGCCAAGCCCCACACCTGAGCACAAACGCGGCAGGAGGAAGCAAAATACTCCGCCCGCCCATCGCAGAGCACACCATCAAAATCCAGAACCAGAATGCGGGGGGACATTCGCCGGGGCCTAGCGAACTCCATACCTGAGTCCCCCTGAGGGCAAGTTGCAAAAATGGGGCCAGAGGCCAAGTTAATTTAACCAAACTGTTCCACCCGATTGGCCCAACCTAATTGGATTCGAAGATGCGAACCGACTTGATCTCCACCGGTTTCAGGGGGCGATCCTGAGGGTCAGTGGGCGCAGTTGCAATTTTATCCAAGACATCCTCTCCCTCGATCAATTGCCCAAAGATCGTGTAGTTGGGCGGCAGCGGATAGTCGGCGTGCATGATAAAAAACTGGCTGCCGTTGGTGTTGGGGCCAGCATTGGCCATAGCCAAAGTGCCGCGGCTGTAGGGACGTTGCACCGGCCCATCGGGAAAGCGGTAGCCCGGCCCACCCCGCCCTGTACCCGTGGGATCCCCACCTTGGATCATGAAGCCCCGAATCACGCGGTGAAAGATGACACCATCGTAGAAGTGGTCGTTGGCCAAAAAGACGAAATTGTTGACGGCGAGGGGAGCTTCTTGCGGGAACAGCTCCAGAACCATTGTGCCGGCGGTGGTCTCCATCGTGGCCGTGTAGGACTTGGCCGGGTCGATCACCATCGGGGGGGGATTGTTGTAGGTTTTCACGGGTTTGCCCAAGTGTTGTGCCAGGAGCAAATCGCGAGAAGAATGCAGGCGGGCCAAAACAGGGAGAGCACTCAACCCCACCCAAAGCACCACCATCAGCACAGCTAACTTCACCAGGCTGGCCAACTTAGATCGCGCACGCACAATTCTTGCAGGAAAGCTCCATCCCCATCGTACCAGGATTCTGTCCGAGCTTAATCTTCCCCGGACTTGGATGGAGACTTGGCTCGCCGCACCAGCCAATAACTTACCGAGAGGGCCAACGTCGCTGCCCCCAAGCCAATGAGCTCCAACCCCCCCAGCTTCTCGAAATCAAAAATGATGATCTTGCGGGCCACCGCAATCAAAGAGGTGACGATCACCAGCTCCACCTGCACCACCTGCTTTTGCAAGTAGGCGGTAATGTTCTCCAGAATTTCCAGCGCAATCAGAATATTTAAAAAGAAGCCGAAGATCTCGATTAAAGTGGTGGAGAAAAACCCAGTTGGCTCGGTCAACAAATCTGCCACCAAGAACCGGGCCAAGTCCACCACTGCTACTACGATTAGCCCGATCATCAAAATTGACAGTAGCTTCGAGATCAGGCTTTCCAGGCGGGTGATGGCCCGCAAAAAGGGATCCTCCTCTTCTGTCTCGTGGGGATTGTGCAACAGCCACTTGAGAAACCGCATCGCCAACTCCGACGGGCCCAAACCCCTGTGTTCTGGTCTCAACGACAACATTATCCGTCCCAACCGTCTTGCCGGGAAGCAGGCAGGGATCCCTTGGGGCGATGATTGCGACACCGCTCGGAACAGTATTTCACCTCCGACCAACAGTCGGCCCACTTTTTGCGCCAGGTGAAGGGTCGCTGACAGGTAAGACAAATTTTGCTGGGCAAATCCGACTTCTTCCGTTGGCGTGGCATGGTGTACTGCAAAACAAGGTCAACTCTGTAGTCAGCTTAACAATCTTATTGGATGCTGACCGTTACCATCACGGGGGTGCTTGGCCTGCGCCCCACCTTAGCAAAAGCTAAATTCTGAACCTTCTGAGAAGAGAAACCGAGTAGCCTCTTGAAATCCGATGAGATCTCTGCCCTAGGTCCGCAGGGAGCTGGGTTTGCTGAAGGGTCAACCGGTTCTGTCCTGTATCCAAGCAAAGTTTCCAACATCCGCTTGTGGATGTGAGTTTGTATGAAGTCTCAACCGAATGGGATGGATGTAGCTGTTCAGAACTCTCCTCCTCCACTGAAGCGGGTTGAGGTACGGCTCAGCAAACCCGGCAGCCGGGCAACTCAAGCCTCGCTGTCGGAGGACTCGGTGGGCATATTTTTGCGGGAAATGGCTCGCTACCCACTCCTCAGTGCCGAGCAGGAGGTGAAGTTGGGGCGGCTGATCGCAGAGGGGGGAGCCGCCGGGGAACGGGCGAAACGGGAATTGGTCAGGGCCAACCTGCGCTTGGTGGTCTCGATTGCCAAAAAGTATTTGAATCGCGGTGTGCCGTTTCTGGATTTGATTCAAGAAGGCACCATTGGCCTGATCCGGGCCGCAGAAAAATTTGAGTGCGAACGCGGCTACAAGTTTTCCACCTATGCCTACTGGTGGATTCGCCAAGGAATCACCCGCGCCGTTGCCAATCAAGGGCGTCTGGTGCGGATCCCGGTGCACATGGTAGAAAAGCTCAACCAGGTGAAGCGGATCCGGCGGGAGCTGACCGAGACCCTAAACCGTCGCCCCACCCAAGCGGAAATTGCCGAAGCTCTGGAGATTTCCCCCGACAAGCTGGACGCTCTCTTAACCCTCTTGGAAGCCGGTCGCCAAACCCTTTCGCTGCATACTCCGGTCGGCAAATACGGAGCTGATGCAGCTTATCGAGGCCGCCAACGGCCCCACTCCCGAATCCCAAATGGACTTGTACCTGCTGTCTGCCCAACTGGAAGAGATGCTGGAGCAGCTCAGCCCCCGAGAGCAAGAGATTCTCAAGCTCCGCTATGGGCTGAAAGATGGCCACCTGCACACTCTCTCCGAAATTGGTCAGCTTTTCGGCCTGTCTCGGGAGCGCGTCCGACAAATTCAAGCACGAGCCATGCGCAAACTGCGCCATCCACGCCGACAGGAAATTTTGGCAGATTGGATGACCTCGTTTTAGGCAGTAGGCCACGGCTGCTCCACAGGCGAAACCCAGGATTCCGCAGCAGTTTATGTTCAGCAAAGCTCTGCAGAACCAGGACCAGAGGCGTGCCCCCACTTTTGGACAAGGGATCTGTCAACTAGCCCATCTTCTGCAACTGCAGGGGGTGAGGCTGAGGGCGGCTGCGCAGGGCAGCTTCGATCAACCCCAAAAAGAGGGGGTGGGGGCGGTTGGGGCGGGAGCGAAACTCCGGATGGAACTGGGTGGCGATGAAAAAGGGGTGGCTGGGCAGCTCGATAATCTCCACCAAGCGGTTATCCGGCGAGACTCCGCTGATGATATAACCAGAGTCCAGAAAAAGGCTGCGGTAGGCATTGTTAAACTCATAGCGATGGCGGTGCCGCTCGTAGATGATGGCCTCACCGTAGAGCTTGGCCGCTAGGGTATTGGGCATGATGCGACAGGGATAGAGGCCCAGCCGCAGGGTTCCTCCCAGATCTTCCACATCTTTCTGCTCCGGCAAGAGGCTGATCACCGGGTGGGGGGTATCGGGGTCAAACTCGTAGCTGTTGGCCCGCTCCAGGTGGGCAATGTGACATCCCCAGTCGATCACCGCGCACTGCATGCCCAGACACAGCCCTAGGAAGGGAATGCCTTGCTCGCGCACGTAGCGGATGGTAGCCACCTTGCCCTCGATGCCGCGATTGCCAAACCCCCCCGGCACCACTACCCCATCCACACCAGCCAGTAGGGCTTCCGGCCCCCGCTCCTCGACTTCCTCAGAAGAGATCCAGCGCAGGGTGACACCGGCATTGAGGGCTAGCCCAGCATGGCGCAGGGCCTCGGCCACCGAAAGATAGGCATCCGTAAGGCGCACGTATTTGCCGACAATGGCAATCTCCACCTGCTCTTGGGGGTGGTGCAGCCGCTGCACCAGGAGCTCCCACTCCCGTAGATCTGGCTGCTGCGGATCCAAGTTGAGAATCTCCAGAACCCGCTGCGCCAACCCCTCCTGCTCCAGCACCAGAGGCACGTCGTAGATGCTGGGGGCATCCTGCGCCTGGATGACGCATTCTACCGGCACGTCACAAAACTCGGAGATCTTCTCTTTGATGCTGCGGGGCAGGGGCTGCTCGCAGCGGCACACCAACACATCTGGCTGGATGCCAATGGAGCGCAGCTCCTTGACCGAGTGCTGGGTGGGCTTGGTTTTCATCTCCCCTGCCGCTTTGATCAGGGGCACCAGGGTGACATGCACATAGGCGACATTGGCGCGGCCCACGTCCTTGCGAAATTGGCGGATGGCCTCCAAAAAGGGCAAAGACTCGATATCTCCCACCGTGCCCCCCACCTCCACCAGCACCACATCGGGGTTGGTCTCGCGGGCCACTCGCCGGATCCGCTCTTTGATCTCTTGGGTAACATGGGGGATCACCTGCACCGTGCTGCCCTGGTAATCGCCGCGCCGCTCTTTGTGGATCACGGCCTGGTAGATGGAGCCAGTGGTAACATTGTTGAGCTTGGACATGTTGGTGTCGGTGAAGCGCTCGTAGTGGCCCAAGTCCAGGTCGGTCTCGGCGCCGTCGTCGGTGACGAACACTTCTCCATGCTGGTAGGGACTCATGGTGCCGGGATCCACATTGATGTAGGGATCCAGCTTCAAAATCGACACCGTGTAGTTGCGGGATTTGAGCAGGCGACCCAAGCTAGCCGCCACAATGCCTTTGCCGATGCTGGAGACCACTCCACCGGTGACGAAGACAAACTTGGTCATACCCCGGATCCCTCGCCCTTTTCTGATTATGCCAAGGATGGCAGGGATCCCAGGCTGCCGTCAGCGGCGGGAGCGGATGGGGCCATTGTAGAGGATGGTGGTTTGAAAGGTGCGCCTGTCTACCCGCACCTGGGTTTCGATGCTGGGCTGGACGAAGCCGGGCTCTCCCCCCCGGAAGGTGAAGATCCAGGCGTCTTCAAACTCTTCAAACGGCGAGTCAATGGCTGCCCCGTGCATGGAAGCTTCGGCGCGATAGCGCTGCAGGCCCCCATTGGCGATCTCGGCAGCTTGGCGGGCCAGGTTTTTGGCGCGGTTGAGATCGCGGAAGTAGCGGCTGATCTCCTCAAAACTCCCCCTGGGCAGCGGTCGCTGGGGAGCAGGGGTTGCCGGCACAGGCCGGGGATCCGGCACAATGGGCAGGGTGGGAATGTCCGGGCTGGGGGGCAAGGGTTCGACGGGGATGGGAGTTCCAGAGGGGAAAAGAGGGGTGATCACCTGCGCTTGGGCAGCCCTTCCAGCCAGAAGGGATCCCCACAGGAGAGCCATACCGACGGAGCTGACAGTAGAGACAAGAAAAGTGGGCTTCATGGAGCCATTCCTCGCAAAAGTTCTGGGTTGAGAGACGCTGCAGCTCTTGAATGGGATCCTATCGATTCAGTTCCTTACAACATGCAGAGTCAAAAGCCTCTCCTCTCCTTCCAACCCCGGTCACAGGCTTGGGTCGTTCACGCAACCTCGGCTGCTGTCAGCAATGTCTGCTAGATTTTTGGAGAGGATCCCTGGCCACAGTGGGAGGATCGGGGTTCAGCAGGAGCAGCCATGGAGTTCGTCACCCTCGCAGATGCAGGGCTAAGGTTGAGCCGGGTGGGCCTGGGCACTTGGGCGATGGGCGGCGGCTGGTGGGGCCCTTCCGACCGCCAGGAATCTTACACCACGATTCGCAAAGCCATTGATTTGGGCATAACCACCTTCGACACCGCTCCCATCTACGGACTGGGTGTTTCGGAGGAAGTGCTGGGGCAAGCGATCAAAGACTCAGGTTGCCGCGATCGGGTGGTTCTCGCCACCAAAGCGGGACTGGAGTGGACAAACAACAAAGTGGTGCGCAACTCCAGCCTGCCTCGCTTGGCCCAAGAACTGGAGGATTCTCTGCGCCGCTTGCAAACAGATGTGATCGATCTCTACCAAATTCATTGGCCGGATCCCTTGGAACCGATCGAAGAAACGGCGGCGTTTCTGGGGCAGTTGCTGCAGCAGGGCAAGATCCGCGCCATTGGGGTCAGCAACTTTTCCCCCGAACAGATGGATCGGTTTCGCCGGGTGGCTCCTCTGCACACCGCCCAGCCCCCCTACAACCTGTTCGAGCGGCAGATTGAAGCAGAGGTCTTGCCCTACTGTCGAGAGCATGACTCTAGTCAATAATAAGCTCAACTATACTGAAAATAATGTATAATAAATGTATAATATGTTCAGTACGGATTACTACCAGTTGATCTTTCTGTTTACTTTCGAGTCTGCCAACATG
>NZ_JANSIL010000080.1:0-23563 GCF_047462015.1 Synechococcus sp. R5-13
AGCAGAGCAGGCTCAGGGCTACTGAAAGCCCGCTCCGTACCGCTTAGCGGTCGGAGTCGGGTAGTTTACGCATTGTAGTCATTCCAAACGAGATTGAGACACTCCCGCTGCCGCCCAAACGCTTCGCGCCGCTGCCGCGACCCCTCTCCCAGGGGGAAAAGGATTGGTCTGCTGGCTTGACTTCCCAGAGGTGCCTAGGATTCGGAACACCTGTGCGCCGAGAAAGAAATTCTTAAAAAGCCTTCGCCAGCCACAAAACCGCATTTAGGATTGGCTTCGAGGAATAGTCAGCGAGTAACCTGCGTCTTTGTTTCCAGATGGCCTGATACCAAGCCGGCTAGGCTTTTTTAGCCCAGCCTCTTTTTCAGTGCAGATGCTCGAGCCGTCAGCCCAGTCTTTGCTATGCCTTCAACTGCAATGGATTCTTCGATCTTTCATCAATCCCAACCTTCTTCCCAGCGGAATCCTGTGCTCTCAGACAAGCTTTCCCTGCGTATGGGACAAGCCCTACTGGGGTTAGCATTGGCCACTTGGCTGCTGATGGGGTTAGGCAGTGCCACCCGCGTCATGAATGCTGGGCTGTCCTGTCCAGATTGGCCCCTTTGCTACGGGGCAATTGTGCCCAGCCAGCAGATGAACCTACAAGTCTTTTTGGAATGGTTTCACCGCATGGTGGCTTCTGGGGTAGGCTTGGCTACGCTGGTTCTGATGGGGTTTGCTTGGCTGAAGCGTCAGGCATTGCCCACTTGGCTGCCCTGGGGTTTGAGCTGGGCTTTTGTTCTGGTCTTGATGCAAGGGATCCTGGGTGGGCTGACGGTCACGGAGCTGCTGCGCTTTGATATTGTGACGGCCCACTTGGGCACGGGCCTGCTGTTTTTTGCCACTTTGCTCACCCTGGGATTACTGATCTGGACAAGAGCCGGTTCTAAGGACTCCATCCTGCCGCTGCGACTGGGTGAAGGGCCATTTTCCGTCGGCTACTTGCCTTGGCTGGGCTTGGGGGCGGTGCTGCTGGTGTATGTCCAGAGCCTTCTGGGCGCCTTGGTGGCCTCCCAATGGGCTTTGCATCAATGCTTTGCTGCCGGCGAGCTGTGCTGGGTGATGAATAGCCACTTGCTGGGGGTTGCTCCGGCCACCCTTGGGGTGTTGGCGGTAGCGGTGGCCACCGGGCTGCGGCGCAAGCGGATCCCCCGCCTTCTCAAGTTCTTGGGCCATGGGTCTGTTGGCCTGCTGTTGGCCCAGGTGGGGATCGGTGTTTTGACCTATCATTACCGGCTGCAGGTAGAACCCCTAACGGTGGCCCATCAGATGATGGGGGCAGCTTTGCTGGCCTGTCTGCTGGGTTTTACGGTGCTGGCCTGGCGAATGCGAACCCAGGGGGAAGAAGGCCAGTGGATGGCCATGACCGCAGAAATGACCGGTGAGTGAATTTCATGCAAGATAGCGTTTTAGTCGACCGTCAGGCTTCCTACCAGAACCCGATGGGGGGGATCCCCTCTGAGCAGAGCCCATGTGCTCTGGGGTGCGAGCGCCAGGCGCTTGTCCAGGTTTTGCGCAGCTACAGCCAGTTGGTGAAGCCCAAGATCATCGCCCTCTTGCTGATGACGACGGCTGGGGCCATGTGGATGGCAGGCAACACCGACCCGTTCAGGTTTTTCATCACCCTTTTGGGGGGAGGAATGGCGGCGGCGGCAGCCAACGTCATCAACATGGTGTATGACACCGATATCGATCGGATGATGGAGCGAACCCGCCATCGTCCCCTGCCTTCCGGTCGAATCCGGGCGCGGGATGCTCTGATTTTTTCGGGGATCCTGGCTTTGGCTGCCTTTGGGTTGTTGGCTATTTTCACCAACCTGCTGGCTGCCGGTTTGGCCATGTCGGGGATCCTGGTGTATGTGGGGGTCTATACCCACTGGCTGAAGCGTTCCAGCACGCAAAATATTGTCATCGGTGGAGCGGCAGGAGCGATCCCACCTTTGGTGGGCTGGGCAGCAACCACAGGCGAGCTCAGCTGGGCCGCGTGGGTGATGTTCGCCATCATCTTTTTGTGGACTCCACCCCACTTCTGGGCTTTGGCCATTCTGAAGCGGGAAGACTATGCCCGTGCCGGGGTGCCGATGCTGCCGGTGGTCGCGGGCGAAAGACTCACTGCCGCACAGATTTTGCTCTACGCGCTGCTGATGGTTCCGGTCAGCCTGTTGCTGGTTTACCCCTTAGGGATGCTGGGATCCTTTTATCTGAGCGTCGCGGCGCTGCTGGGATCCCTCTTGGTTTGGAAGGCGGTGCAGTTGCTGCAGGATCCCTGCAATCGAGATCGGGCGGCCTCGCTCTTCACGTTTGCCAACCTGTATCTGCTGCTGCTCTGTGGAGCCATGGGTCTGGATAGGTGGTCGTTGACCCACACCCTCTGGAGCCAGGCCACTGCGTCCCTCCAAGGGATTTACACCACCCTCATAGCGCTGGCCAGCTGACTTGCGCGAATGGGGGATCCCTGGGTTGATAACCCCCGTTGGCCAGCCGGTTTTTCCTCAAAATTGCGGCCCATTCTCAGAGAGTGACACTCCATACCGTGCAGGGTAGAATGAGCTGATCATTAGCCAAGCAAGACACACCCGGCCATGACCAATGAGGAAATTGAGACGCGGTTTGTCCAGTTGGCCGAAGCTGTGACCAGGGTGGCCAATACAGTTGCCCAGGTTACCGATGCTCAGCTTGCCTTGCAGACCCTTTCAGGGCGTCTCGCTGAGGTTGTCCTGGAATTGCGGCAGGAAGTGCGGGAATTGCGGCAGGAGCTGAGAGAATTGAGGCAGCGGCAGGCTGAATCGGATCAACGCTTTGAGGTTCTCCTTCAGGAAATCCGCTTCTTAATCCGCCGTCAGGGAGAGGGGCAAGCGTGAGTTGGGAAATCGCCTGGTGGAAGCCCCTGAGATAGGTCAGGATCCTCTCCGTGGAAAGGATGAAAACAGCGGAGGATCCCTTGCTGCCTAAGGTTTGCTCCCAAGCAGAATACTTTCATTATTTCAAACAGCAATGAAACGGCTTGCTGCGTCGATCCCTAACTCCCCTCTCTCAGGGGGAGAGAAGCCGGAGGTGAGGGAAGGCCGCCTTACAGGAGAGGAGTTGGGGGTAGATTTTGCCGAGCCTTTGTGGACACTTAAGAAGCCCAGAAGCCTTGCTGGATAGGACTGTCTGGGCTTGGGGAGATGTTGCTGAACCGTTTCGCAACGCATAGTCACTTATCTCACCGTCAAGGTGAAACAAACAACCGCTTGCTTCCTGCTAAGGCCTCCGGCCCGCTAGCGCAAGCAGTAGAAATAGATGGTAATAGAAGCCACGACTGCTATCGGCCCTCTGGGGATGGAGCTTAGCGGACTTGAACCGCTGACCCCTTCAATGCCATTGAAGTGCTCTACCAACTGAGCTAAAGCCCCAATCACTTGGCTTCGAGCCAGAATCCCGCTCAAGGATCCTACCCTCTACTCCAGCTTACACTGGCAACCTGCAGAAGATGCCTCAGCGGTAAAAAACGCTGGAACCTGATCGTAAATAAGTGGAGGATCCTTGTCAATAGCTTGGATGGCTCAACCGGGGGGAAGCAACAGTGGGGTTTGCTCGGCCCTCAGCCTTTTGTTGCCCGGCATCCCAGGAAGCCCGCGGGGTGGTAGAACGGAGTCAGTGGCAATTGAGGGGCCTGTGACACAAGAAACTCAGCTTAACCGCATTTTGGCGGCTTCTTTGCTGGTCGTCTGCCTTATTGCGGCCATTGTCGGGGGCACGCGCCCTGCCTCAGAGCCTACCCGAGGCGGGGTTGGCCTAGAGGCCGCACGGGGGGCGGATCGCATCGAGGTGGTCACCCTGGAAGGAACGATAGGCGGCCCAGGGGGTTCGACTTTGGTAGGCCTGCCCACTTCTCCTGTGGAACAGTTGCGGGAGGCAGCACGGGATCCCTCTGTCAAGGCTGTATTGCTGCGCATCAACAGTCCCGGCGGAGCTGTGGGATCCAGCCAGGAACTCTACCGTGCCGTAACTGCTCTGCACGAGGCGGACAAGCCGGTGATCGCTATCCTAGAAAACATTGCTGCCAGTGGGGGGTACTACGTGGCCAGCGCTGCCGACAAAATCTATGCCAACCCCGGCACCCTGACCGGCAGCATAGGGGTTATCATCAGCGGCCTCAGCTTTGGTAAGCTGCTGGAAAACTACGGGATAGAGCCGCAGACCTTCAAAACCGGCGAGTACAAAGACCTTCTCTCTCCTTTCCGCAGTGCCACTCCTCAAGAGCAGCGCCTTCTGCAAAACTTGGTGGAGGATACCCTCGAGCAGTTCATTCGCGATGTGGCCCAAGGACGCCAGCACTTGCCAGAGAAGGCAGATGAGGTGCTGGAGGCGGAGATGATCGCGCGGCGGCAGAGCTTGGATGAAGCCCGGGTGCGACAGTTGGCCGATGGGCGCATCTTCACCGGGGCACAGGCTGTGGAGGTGGGCTTGGTGGATGCTTTGGGGGGCTACACCGAAGCGGTGGAGGATCTGCGGCGCATGACCGGGGATCCCTCTTTGTCGCCGGCGGGTGAGGGAGAGGGCTTCCAACGAGTACTGCGACGCCTGTTAAGCCAAGGACTGTCCTCGCAAAGGCAAGCCGCTTGGCTGGGCCGGCTGTTGGAGAGCAACGAGGCTGTTGGGATCCCAGACGTGCCGTTGCTGTGGATGGCGCCGGAGTGGACTTTGCGCTAAACCTAAATCTAATCAGGACGGGTTTTGGGTGTGGGGGGTGAACGGTGAATCGAGAACCGGTCGCGCCGGCGGCGCAGGGCACTTTGAGAGCAGCTGCTCTGGGAGTGCAGGGCAATACTTGGAGAGAGGGATCCCAGAAGGCCAATTCCTTGGCGGAGCTGGATTGGGCCATCGACCTGGAGCTGTTGACCAGTCGGGCTTGGGTGGAAATTGACGCAGCCCAGCTGCGAGAAAACTTGCGGCTGTTGCAGAGGCGCCTAGGCTCAAACGTCGAGATCTGGGCGGTGGTGAAGGCCAATGCCTACGGGCATGGGGCGCAGTTGGTGGCTCCCGTGGCTGTTGCGGCTGGTGCCAAGGGGCTGTGTGTGGCCACCCTGGCCGAAGGGATCGAGTTGCGGCAAACGGGGCTGCAGGCTCCGATTCTGGTGTTGGGAGCTTTGAATACCTGGGCAGAACTACAGCAGGCCATGGCAGCCCGGTTGGAGGTCAGCCTCACCTGTGCAGAGCAAATCCCGCTGATGCGCCAGGTAGCCCGTTGGGCCGGGCGCCCCGTCCCGGTGCATGTCAATGTGGATACGGGTATGACCCGTTTGGGGATCCCCTGGAAGGAAGCTGCAGCCGTGTGGGGGCAGATTTGTCGGATCCCGGAGCTGGAAGGCTGTAGCTTGTTTTCCCATTTGGCGACGGCGGACGAGCCCCATTCTCCAGTCATGGAACAGCAGCACGCCCGCTTTGCCCAGGTGGTGGAACAGATCCGCCAAGCCGGGGATCCCTTACCGGCGCTGCATCTGGATAACTCAGCCGGTGCTTTAACCCATCTCCACTACTCCCGTGTGCGTTTGGGGTTGGTCCTCTATGGCCTGTCCCCTGCCCCTCACTTGCCGGTGCCAGGTCTGCAGCCAATTCTGCGGCTCAAGGCGCGGCTGTCCCACATCCAAACTGTGCCTGCTCAAACTGGCGTGAGCTATGGGCATCGCTACATCACCTCTCGCCCCAGTCGCATTGCCACTCTGGCCATCGGCTATGCGGATGGGATCCCACGGCGGCTTTCCGGCTGGCTGCGAGGATGGGTGCGCGGCGGCTTGATCCAACAGGTGGGCACAATCACGATGGATCAATGTATGTGGGATGTAACCGAGAGGCCGGATATCCAGGTGGGGGATGTGGTGGAGCTGCTGGGCCCCAATCTGGCAAATGCGGGTTTATCTGTGCAGGATTGGGCCGATCAGTTGGGTACTATTTCCTATGAGTTGCTGTGTGGACTTTCTGCCCGTCTGCCAAGAGTGTTGGTTAATTCTCTGGGTTTTGATGATGCCTGACACGACAGATTGGATTGCCTCAAGCACGGATAGGAGCGGGCCAGAGGCTGTTCGCGTCGGCAGCAGAGGGCTTGACTTGACGTGTCAACAGAGAGTAGAGCAGCATCGAAGGTAATCGAGAGCACTCCTGCTCCCTGAAAGACAGGGACTTGGCGGCGGATTCGGTTCCCATTGGGAGGTAGCGATGGCGGAGCAACATAAGCCTCTGAAGAGCCTGGAAAATCAAATGGAACGGGCTGTTCTGGAGATGGTCAATGAAATCCTGCTGATGGAGAGTCAACAGCGCTACTGCTTCTGCGAGAAATTCTGTAACGATGCTGCCGCCCTGGCTTTGAACAACCTCCAGCCTCGATACGCCACCAGTTTTCACGGCT
Organism: Synechococcus sp. R5-13; assembly: GCF_047462015.1. Taxonomy (NCBI): domain Bacteria; kingdom Bacillati; phylum Cyanobacteriota; class Cyanophyceae; order Synechococcales; family Synechococcaceae; genus Synechococcus; species Synechococcus sp. R5-13. Next base: position 6,428 of record NZ_JANSIL010000080.1, read on the forward strand.
CTCTCCGAACTTTAGAAGCCATTCAAGCGGATCAGGAGTTGCAGAGGCTGATCCGGTTGGAGGTGGTGAAGGCCATGGACAAGGTGGCGGCCAATCCCCGTTGCCCGGAGCCTGAATGTCCTTTGCTGCTGCGCGACGCCGAGACGATAGAGTTAGAACTGGCCCCTAGCGACAATTGAAGGAATGGCTCTGATGGAGCTGCGCTCCGCTGGCGCGAACGTTTCCCCTTCGCCGGTGGCCTTTCTTGGCCCTGCTGGAACCTACACAGAGTTGGCAGCTTTGCTGGCCTGCCCTGAGCAGCCTCACCTGCACAGCCAGGGATCCCACCCCTTAGTGCCTTATCCAACGATCAGCGCCTGTCTAGAGGCGGTAGCTGTCGGCCAGCAACAATGGGCGGTGGTGCCGGTGGAAAACTCGGTGGAGGGGGGGGTCTCGATGACCTTAGACGCCCTCTGGCAACTGGAGGGGCTAGGGATCCGGCAGGCGCTGATCCTGCCCATTCGCCATGCCCTCATCGGACGTGCCTCGCGGTTGGAGCAAATTGAGCAGGTCTACTCCCACCCGCAAGCTTTGGCCCAATGTCAGGCTTGGCTGAGATCCCATCTGCCCCAGGCCACTTTGATCCCAACCCGCTCGACCACCGAAGAATTGGATCGCCTGCAGGAGCAGCCCAGCGCCGCCGTCATCGCCTCAGAACGAGCTGCCACCCTCTACCAACTGCCGGTCTTGGCCTGCCCGATCAACGATCACCCCGACAATTGCACTCGCTTTTGGGTTATTGGCCGTGCGCCGCTCTCGCGTTCCGGTCAACAGGGTGAAACCTCTGCCGATCCTGCTTCTCCGGGGGGATCCCATACTTCCTTAGCCTTCAGCCTCCCCCACAATGTGCCGGGAGCGCTGCTGAAACCTCTGCAAGTGTTTGCGGAGCGAGGTTTAAACATGTCCCGTATTGAGTCGCGCCCCACCAAAAAATCGGCAGGGACGTATGTCTTTTTTGTCGATCTGGAGAATCCTGTTGGCCAACCCTATTTGGATGCCGAGGTGGTTGCGGCGCTGGAATCAATTGCTGAAACCTTGAAGCTCTTCGGCAGCTACCCTGTGCATGACCTCTGCAAACAAGGGGATCTATCCCAAGTAGCAAAAGCCCTGCCCTCTGAGGGGAAAGCGCGTCCAGCGTAGCCAAGTCTTTCAAACCGTTGAATCCATCTGAGTCATCAGGCCCGAAAGCTGGGAGCGACACCCGATAGAGTCATTTCAGGTTAGGGTGAGACGCCTGGGCTGCTGATCGCGCCAGCGGGACGGAGTCCTTGAAAAGCCTTCTGGATCAGTGCATGCAACATTTTGGGTTTGAGTTCAGTGTCCCAGTTTAAATCCAAATGACCGTAGCTTGGAACCAGGACTGCTGTCCCGAGCACTGGGGCAGACCAGGATCACTTCACAGAGCTCGGTAGCTTTGCCAAGCTTGCCAAAAAATGTAGAGAGAAAGGATGGTCAGAAAGCCCCGAAACAGCAGTCCGACGGTTTCATCGGGCAATTTGGGCAGGGTGCGTGTGCTGATCTGTACACCGATTAACCCCCCTGTCCCCAAGATTAAACCTGGGATCCAGAGCACATTTTGGTGGATGGTGCCGTCCCCGAACCCCAGGCCATTCCAGATCCAATCGCTGAGGCCCGCATGGCTGGCAGTGGCAGCAACTGCTGTGATCACAATGGCCCCCAGACTGGTCTGAATCGCCACTTTGATTGTCTCTTTCAGCAGCAGGATCTGCATTGGCACCAGGATCACCCCACCGCCGATGCCAAACAGCCCGGCCAACAAACCGGCAGTGCCGCCGGTCAGGGCGCGGGCTAGCCAGGGAGACATCTGCCCTGAGGACTCCGTCCCGCTGAGGTGCTCGGCACCGCTGACGTCAGCCCCCAATTCTTGGGCCTGGATAACCACCTTTTTGTTGAGTTGCACCAGGTAAGTGTTGGCCAGCAGCAACACTCCAAACGCTGCCAACAGCAGATAGCTGGGAAGGCGACTGGCGATAATTGCTCCTACTTGAGCCGTAAGCAACGCTGGGATCCCCAGCAGGATCACCCGTTTCAAATCAAGCATGCCCATCCGCCAGTTTTGGATGCTGCCCGCAATCGAGGTCATAACAATGGAAAGATTGCTGGTGGCTGCAGCTTGAACCGGTGGGATCCCCAAGCTGACCTGTAAGGGCACCAGGATCACGCCACCGCCAATGCCCAGCACCCCGGCCAGGATCCCTGCCACCAGGCCGCCAATTGCCAAGGCCAACTCCATCCCCTACCACTCCCCACCGCTGCTCTATCTTGCTGGCCAAAAAGCCGCCATCATCGTAACATTCTCCAGTCCTGGCAAGACTAGCAGGGATACATCGGTCGAGAAGCCTTGGGTGTGGGGTTGAAAAGAGGCGCATCATAATAATGTTGGACAGTAAATATTGGACAGTCGTACCGCCTTGGTGCAGATCGCGCCAGCATGTCAACTTCATCCATAGGCAAGGAAGCCTTCATGGTTGCCATCCATCCGGCAAATGATCTGGGTGCTCTGAAAAATCTAGGTTCCACGGCAAGAGGATCCCAGCCTGCTTGGTGGCCTCCATCTGGGCGGCAACAGGGAACTGTGGCCCCTCTGCAACCTCTGGGGCTGGTTGCTTTGGAAGGTTTGGCCACCTGGGGAGATCGCCTGTTGGGCTTGGATCGGGTGAGGGGCTATTTGGTGGAAATTCAAGAGCACAACACCCTGCTGCTCAATCCCCATCATGTCCATTCTTTCCAAGGCGCTTACGGTTTGTGGGTAGAGTCAGAAGGGGATCAAGCGTGGATTTGGCTCAGTCGGGAGCAAGAGGGGCAAATCTTGCGCATTCCCATGTCCGCTCTGCAGCAACCGGGATCCCTGGAAGCCTTTCCAGTGTGTAGGTGCCCCTACCCTATCGAAGGGATCGCCCTCTGGAGCGATCCCCACACGGGAAACCGCTACCTCTATGCCACCTGCTACCGACGGGAAAAAATCCTGCAACTGGATCCCAGCCGTGGCCTTATTGTGCAGGAGATGCCTGCCCCTGGGGTTGGCCGAGAACAGATTGCGGTGCAGGGAGACTACCTCTGGGTGAGCGATCGGGTGGAAGAGACGATCTACGTGCTGGAGCGCCAGACCGGGCGAGAACTGGCCCGTATCCTCACCCCTTCTCCTGGGCCAACAGGCTTGGCCCATTGGCGGGGGCAACTCTGGGTGGCCTATGCCCACGAAGAAGCCTACATCCACGACAACCCCAACGCTCCAGATCCCTTGTCGGTGGCCCTGCGCGATAAAACCTGGGTGGCCCCCCTACGCCTGCGGCCTTTGGATCCCCCTAGCTCCCCCGACCCCTCTGGCGGCAGTGGAACCGAGGCCGAGGATTCCCCCATTGCCTGTCCGGTAGTTTTTCAGCCCCAGTGTCTGGGGGAACGCGCCACCTACACCCTCTCCCACGGCTATCGGGTGGAGCTGACCTATGTGGAAGAAATTGCCCAAGAAGAGCCGCGCTTCCTGCCCGATTTGGTCTGGCGAATTGCCTTGCCCTGCAACAGCCTTCGCCAACGGGTGCGCAGCCTGCACTGGGTAGGTCTGCCGTTTGAAGTGGAAGAGCAATCTGGCCAACAGGTGGCGGTGTTTTCGCTGGGATCCCTGGGGGCCCATGAGGTGCGCTTGTTTGGCTGGCGGGCGGTGCTGGATCTCTACAGTATCAAGTACTGCATCGATCCACTGGATGTAGAGGCTGCCGTTTTGCCCAGGGAGCTGCGGGATCGCTACTTGGTGGACGATGACTACCTGGCCATGGACACCTCGATTGTCCGAGAGGCAGCGCGGCTGGCCGTTGGCAGCGAGACCAACCTGCTGCGCAAAATGCTCAATATCCGGGCCTATGTTTACGACAAGCTCTCCTACCGGGTCACCTCTCGCATTGATCCGCCGGATGAGGTTTTGCGGCGTGGCTCCGGTTCTTGTGGCGAATATGTGGGGGTGCTGTTGGCTTTGGCCCGCCTCAATGGAATCCCTTGCCGCACGGTGGGGCGCTACAAATGTCCTCCCCATCCAGAACTGAAAGGGATCCCGCTGTTTCCCCAGTACAACCACGTGTGGATTGAGTTTTATCTGCCCGGCTGGGGTTGGGTGCCGATGGAGTCGAACCCCGACGATCGGGGGGAGCGCCCCTATTCGCAGCGCTACTTCATGGGCTTGCCCTGGACCCATGCCGAGATCGCCAAAGGGATCCCTTTCGAGACGATCAACACCGACCAAGCCTCAATTGGGGAGCTGGCCATTAACCATGTGCAGTTTCGCATCTTAGAAGAAATTTGAAAGGCGAATAGAGTGAGAAAACGGGCCTGAGATTGGCCAACACTGCTCCGGGAGTGATTTTTGCCGAAGATAACAATGTGGCTCCTGATGTGGTGTGGGTAAGCCGCTCTCGACTGAGAACAGCGTTAGGGGCGGATGGCAAACTCCACAGTGTCCCAGAATCGGCGGTAGGAGTGCTGAGCCCTGGAGCTCGCAATATTGGCCAAGATAAGCAAACTAAGCTCAAGCTTTACAGTCGGCTTGGGCTACAGGAGTATTGAGTGGTGGACTGGCAACAGCAACAAGTGGAAGTCTACCGGCGTCAGCAAAGGCAGTTGGTGTTGATCAAAACTTGCTTGGGAAAGATGAATTGGACTCGAATTGGACTCGCCGTTGCTGCCGGGGCTTGCGTGCCCGATTTCACAGCTGTGGATGCCACCTCTTGCCTGAGTCTGGTGGGAGCCCCATTGCTCGCTCGAAAAGCTGCCACCCGAATGGGGAGCTGTCAATAGAGCTGCACTCCGCGGGCGCGAATGTCGCTTTTTCTTCCCCAGCCTGATGCTGGAATGGCTATGGGCCAACAACAGGGCTCTGCCCCCATCTGGGGCTTGCGTTAAAGACTAGGATAGGAGACTACGGCGGGGCTTGGCTTCGCTCCAGGCACATCCATCCAAAGCAATCCGCTCTACCTCCGAGGCCAGCCTCAATGCTTTCAGGGCCTGTTCCCCACCCACAGAAGGTTGGTTGCCCCCCCGCACGCAATTGATGAAGTGCTCCAGTTCGGCATGCAGCTTGTCGATATTGTCGGTGTGGACTTTCTCAATCAAACAATCCCGCTGGTAGGGCATTTGGCCGTAGTCGCTGGTGCTGCCGACGGATCCCTGGCGGTACACCGAGATCTCATTGTGTAGAAAATCTGCTTCTACCAAGGCATTCTTGCAGTGGACGGCAATTTTGCGCACCTTGCGGTGGGTGACCTTGCTGGCAGTGAGGGTGGCGATGGCACCGTTGGCAAAAGTGAGAGTAGCCGTGACGTAGTCCAGGTAGCCCAGCTTGGAGATGCGGTTGCCGCTGGCGGTAATCTGGGTCACGGGCGACGGGATCAGCTCCAGCAACAGATCGATGTCGTGGATCATCAAGTCGAATACCACCGACACATCGCTGGCGCGGTCGGAATAGGGGCTGAGACGGTGAGCCTCGAAAGCCAGAGGTTCTTCACTTTGCAAGACTTGGCCCAGCTTTTGGAAAACAGGGCTGAAGCGCTCGATGTGCCCCACCTGCAAAATACAATTGCAATCGGCAGCTCGGTTCACCAGCGATTCTGCTTCGCTGATGCTGGCAGCGATGGGCTTTTCGATCAGCACATGTACCCCGGCCTCCAGGCAGGCCATACCCACCTCGTGGTGCAGAACCGTCGGCACGGCAATGGCCACGGCAGCTACATGGGGCAGCAGATCGCGGTAGTCCTCATAGAAATGAATGCGGTGGCGGCTGGCCACATCCAATCCCCGTTCCACGTTGATATCCGCTACCCCCACGACCCGCACATCCTTCATCAGGCTGAAAACGCGGGTGTGGTGCTGGCCCATGTTGCCTACCCCGATCACCCCAACCGGGACAGCTTGCTCTGGGTAAGCCAGTGGACGGCGGGGAGAGTTGGCAGAACTCGGGCAAGATCGGGCCATGACGTTTCCACTACCTCCACCACAAGGGTTTCGCGAACCTCGCTCCATCTTTCGGTAACGGAGCGCCGCATTTCACGAAACAAACTTCACAAAGCTTACCATGCCTCCCTTAGATCCAGTTCAAGCCGGGGATGGGCGGCAGGTGCAGCGGGGGCTGTTGGCAGGATTGGGGGCTGAAACAGAACAGCGGCACCGGGCTAGAGCGAAACCACATGCGGGCGTAGAATCCGCTTGGACTGAGGGGCAGGCCAAGCCAAACGGGGAAAAAGAAGACAAAGGACGCCAAAACCAGGGCCACCGCCGTGATGCTCGCCCCGCGCCAAAAGCGGCGATAGCTCTGCCAGCCCAGCAGCACCAACCAAGCCAGGGCTAGGGTGCTAAACGCCAGAGCGCTCATGTAGTGGTAGATAAAAACGCAGCGGCTGACCCTAAACCAAGGCAGGTAATTGGCCGCATAGCCAATCAAAATGAAGGCTTCGAGACCGTGAAAGTGGCGGATCCCTCGCCAGACAAGCACCAAGATGGATCCCGTGCCCAGCCACCACAGCCAAGGATTGCCCAAGCCATGCACAGCTTGCCAGAGGTTGCCCTGACTGCTGAAGTAGTAGGCCACGGGGCGGCCCAGAATTGGCCAGGACCAAGCTCCTGCCGAGGCCAAGGGCGTAGTCAGCCAAGGACGCAAAGCCGGGAACCAAGCCACCAGGGATCGCAAGCTGGTGGAGCAGTAGGGGTGAACAGGGGTCTCTTCGTTCACCACCAGGTGGGCTGCCATGTGGCCGCCGTAGATGGATTGGTTGATGAGCACCAGGGATCGGAAATAATTCTGGATGCCCGTCCAGCTCCAATCCAGAGTTAGTCCCTGCTGGGGATTCAGTTGCAGGTGCGGGATCCACTGAATGGCATAAAAGGCCAGCGGAGCGAGGACGAAGCAGAACGCATAGTGCCACCAGCGCAGATGACGAATCTGGCTCAAAATGCCCAACCGTGGGATCCACTGCGGGCGCAGCCAGACCACCCCCCAGACGAGGATCCCCAACAGAGCAAACATGAAGGTAAACCAGAGGCCATTCCACTTCACCGAAGCTGCCGCCCCCAACAGGATCCCGGAGCAAGCAAAGTGAGCAGCCCGTCGCCAACCTTGGTTTTCTAGACCTCTGAGCAATAGAATGGTCGCTGCCAGCCCAAAGGCTACCAGATACACGTTGATCAGGCCAAAGCGGGATTCCACCAGAAACACCCCATCGGTCAGCAGCAAAACCCCGCTCAACAGGGCAAAGCCCACGTGGTAGGTGAGGCGGTAGGCTAAACCGGTCAGCAACAGAGGGATCAGGGATCCGCAAAAAGCAGTGGCGAAGCGGAATCCCCACTCGTTGCGGCCAAACACCTGAATGCTAAGGGCAATGAAGTACTTGCCCAAGGGGGGATGCACATCGTAAAAAGGCTTGCCATCCAGGTAGTTCTGGGCAAACTCCGGGAAGTACACCTCATCGAACACAGGTGCCGGGAACTCGTCCAGCCGCCACAGGCGCAACCCCAGACCCACCAGAAAGATCCCCAGCGCTCCCCATACCAGCCACTGTCGGGATCCCACAGCGCTGTGCGGGGATCCGAGGATGGGCACAGCTAGCAGCAAGCTGCCCTGAGACCGCTCCGGCCCGGGGTCAATGGGGGTTGGCTCTCCAGTCATGGATAGGGCACTCTCAACACTCCGGCGAGGATCCCCAGGGATCCCCAGTGTTACTTTAGCCGACCGTGAAAGCCTAAGCGATTCCAAAGCAAACCACTGCTAGACTGTAGAATTGAATACAAAGTTGGCCAACTTCTGGCCAGTACCCTGTCTGCGCTGGCGCTCCTGAGAGCGGGCGTTTGACGTTCGGTCATCTCAGTGGGGAGGAGACACCGTGGCGACTGGTGGATATGCGTTGGTGGACAGCCTGCACCGGCATGGGGTGCAACACATCTTTGGCTATCCGGGGGGAGCCATCCTCCCCATCTACGACGAGCTGTACAAAGCCGAGTCTCAGGGGCTGCTCAAACATTACCTGGTACGCCACGAACAAGCGGCTGCCCACGCCGCCGACGGATATGCTCGCGCCACTGGCAAGGTGGGGGTGTGTTTTGCTACCTCTGGCCCAGGGGCGACCAACCTGGTGACGGGCATCGCCAACGCCATGATGGACTCTGTACCCATGGTGGTCATCACTGGGCAGGTACCTCGCCATCTGATTGGCACCGACGGCTTCCAGGAGACGGACATCTTTGGCATCACCCTGCCCATTGTGAAGCACTCCTACGTGGTACGGGATCCGCGCCAAATGTCTCGGATCGTGGCAGAGGCTTTTCACATTGCCGGGACAGGGCGGCCCGGGCCGGTGCTGATCGACATCCCCAAAGATGTGGGCCTGGAAGAGTTTGACTATCAACCCGTCAGCGAGATCAACATCCCCGGCTACAAGCCCACCGTGCGTGGCAACCCACGGCAAATCCACACAGCGGCCAAGCTGATCCTGCAGGCCAAGCGGCCCTTGCTGTATGTGGGAGGTGGGGCGATCATCTCCGGTGCCCACGCCGAAATTGCCGAGCTGGCCCACACCTATCGGATCCCGGTGACCACCACCCTCATGGGCAAAGGGGCTTTCGATGAGAACGATCCCCTGTCGGTGGGGATGCTGGGCATGCACGGCACGGCCTATGCCAACTTCGCCGTCACCGAGTGCGACCTGCTCATTGCGGTGGGAGCCCGCTTCGACGACCGCGTAACCGGCAAGCTAGATGAATTTGCCAAGCACGCCAAAGTCATTCACATCGACATCGACCCAGCCGAGGTGGGCAAAAACCGTGCGCCCGATGTGCCGATTGTAGGGGATGTGCGCACTGTTCTGGTGGAGATGCTGGCTCAACTGAGCAAAATGCCTTCTACTCCAGGCCTAACTCAGGCCTGGCTGGATCGGATCGAGCGCTGGAAGCGGGACTATCCCCTGCAGGTGCCCAGCTACGAAGGCGTGATTGCCCCCCAACAGGTGATCGATGCCTTTCGTCGTCATGCTCCCCACGCCTACTACACCACCGATGTTGGCCAGCATCAGATGTGGGCGGCGCAGTTTCTGCGCAACGGGCCGCGCCAATGGATCTCCAGTTCTGGGCTGGGCACCATGGGCTACGGGTTCCCCGCGGCGATGGGAGTCAAGGTAGCCCTGCCTCACGAAGAAGTCATCTGCATCAGTGGCGATGCCAGCTTCCAGATGAACATGCAAGAGCTGGGCACAGTGGCTCAGTACGGCATTGCCACCAAAGTGGCCATCATCAACAACGGCTGGCAGGGCATGGTGCGGCAGTGGCAGCAGGCCTTCCACGGCGAGCGCTACTCCCACTCGGATATGTCTCCCGGAATGCCGGATTTTGTCAAGCTGGCCGAGGCTTTTGGGGTAAAAGGGATCCGCGTCGATCACCCCGATCAACTGGAAGATGCCATCCAGGAGATCCTCAAGCACGAGGGGCCGGTAGTGGCCGACTTTGTGGTCAAGCGGGACGAAAACTGCTACCCGATGGTGCCTGCCGGCAAAGCTAACTATCAGATGATCGGGCTGCCGGAGAAGCGGCAACTGGAACAAGCCGCCGAGCTGATCTACTGCCCCAATTGCGGCACCAAAAACCCCACCCTGCACAAGTTTTGCGCCGAGTGCGGCACCAAGCTCTAGAACCGACGGCCTGACCATTCGGCTGGGGAAGGCGGGCCCCAGCAGCAGGGAGTCTTCGGGGATATCGGGGCTACTGAACAAGCCAGATTAAAACGCTCCCTGAGCGCTCTGCGAGGCCAACACGAGCGACTCCTGCCCCTTTCCCAAAAGGAGAGGAAGGTTGGGATCAGCGCAACGAACGGAGGATCCCTCCTGCCCTGGGGTAGTTCGATCCCCTCAAGGAGGGTAGCCGGAAACTTCTGCCTCTGGTGTCTCTGGCGGTCGGAAGCAGGCACCCTCCAGACCTGCCCAACCGGCTTAGAGGGGTCGGTAAACCCGGTAGTTGATATTGGGGAAGATGTTGTCCATGTATTCCACCTTGGCCAGCCACTGCTCCTCTTCAGGGGTGGCTTTTTCTCGCCGAAACTGACCCTCTTTGATCTTCTCGTAGAGGTGGTTGAAGCGCAGCAGATGGGACTTGGTGCGGCGCACTGCATAGGGAACCATCGTCCCCGTGCGCATGATAAAAGCCCAGTCAGACGATTGAGCCAGTAGCAATTCTCGCGCCGCCTGGTTCAAGGCCCGCCATTCTAGGTCATCGGCAGGCTCGCGACGGCTCAGCTCGATCATCCGCTCGGTGGCCTTGTGCAGGTGGGGGTAGATCCAGGCGTTGGTGGGGTTGAGCCAGTACTCGTGGAAGCCGCGCGCCCCCCAACTGGACTGGGCAGGTTTGCACACCTGCTGGGTGGGGTTCTCCCGCAGGTACTCCGCCAGGTGAGTCATGCGGTAGGTGTTTTGGTCGAAGTAGCTCTTGCGGATGAGAAAATCCAAAAACCAAGGGCCCTCGTACCACCAGTGGCCGAACAACTCCGCATCGTAGGGGGCCACCACCAGCGGCGGGCGGCCCATGACGCTGTACAAATATTCGATTTGCCGCTGGCGGTTGAACATAAAGTTGCCCGCATGCTCTGCCGCTTTCTCCCGCGCCCAATAGGGGTCGTAAAGCTGCTTTTGCCCCAGGTCCAGGTTGCGCCCGGTGATGCGGTGGTACTTGATGCCGGTGTTTTTCCGCTGGCCGTTGGGCATGATGTAAGGCTTGATGTACTCGTAGTCGGCCTCATACCCTAGGTCTTTGTAGAACTCGCGGTAAACCGGATCCCCTGGATAGCCCACCTCTGCCGACCACACCTGCTGCGAAGACTCGTGATCCCGCCCGAAAACGGCGACGCCGGTCTCGGTAAAAATAGGGGCGTACATGCCGTAACGAGGCCGGGGCTTGGCGTAGAGAAGACCATGGGCGTCGGTGATCATGTAGCGCAGGCCGGCATCGGCAATCATCCGCTCCAGCCCTTGGTAGTAGGCGCATTCCGGCAGCCAGATCCCCCGCGGCCATTGGCCAAAGTGCTCGTTGTAGTGCTCACAAGCTACAATCAACTGCGCCCAGACTGCCTGCGGGTACATCTGCATCAAGGGCAGGTAGCCGTGGGTAGCCCCACAGGTGATGATCTCCAGGTTGCCGCTGTCTTGAAACTGCTTAAAAGCTCGCACCAGATCCCGGTCGTAGCGCTCCCAGAGATCCCGCACCATGGCAAACTGCTTGATGTAGTGCTCCGCCAGGTAGCGAATGTGGCCGTTGGTGGCGTTTTTGTCGTACTCCAGCTGGGCCAGCTCTTCCAATTTGGTTAGGTAGTGGTCGTAGCGCTCCTGCAGCAAGGGATCCCGCAGCATCGACACCAAGGGCGGCGTCAGGGACATGGTGAAGCGAAAGTCGATGCCATCTCGCTGTAGCCCCTCGAACATGTGCAGCAGCGGCACATAGGTCTCCGTGATGGCTTCGTAGAGCCATTCTTCCTCCAGCACAAAGTCTTGCTCAGGGTGGCGCACAAACGGCAGGTGCGCGTGGAGTACCAAGGCGAGATAACCCATGGCAGCCGGGGATCCTTACAGACAGGGAAAGATAACGGAGCAGACTTGCCCTTCTCAGCAGCAAATCTGTAGAGAAGGTTAAGCCCAAGATTGCTACCTATCGTCCAGCATTTCGTCCTTGGGGTCAAGAGCTGGGATCGCTGGGGATCGCTGTTGGGCTCAGCGGTGACGAATGAAGTCGTAGATCTCCAGATACTCCTTGCCAGGATAGTTCCAGGAGTAGTCGTAGCTCATGCCTTGAATCTGCAGTTGACGGAACTGGTCAGGAGCGGTGTACCAAAGGTCGATGGCCCGATCCAGAGCCGACTCCAAAGCAGCTGGATCTGTGTGATAAAAGACGTAGCCGTTGCGTTGCTCGGGCAATTTGTGGGGATCGTAGTCGCGGTCGAAGACGGTATCCACCAGGCCACCCACTCCTCTCACCACCGGAACTGTGCCATACTTCAAGCCAATCATCTGAGTGAGTCCACAGGGTTCGTAGTGGCTGGGCACTACGATGATGTCTGCCCCCGCATAGATAAGGTGGGAAAGTTCTTCGTTAAAGCCCAACTCAATGTGAACATCGGGGTTGTTGTTGAGGTAGCTTTTCTCGTGGGCAAACCAAGCGCCGATCCCTCGCTCTGTAGCGGATCCCAGCAGAACAAATTGGGCATTTTTGAACAGGGAGCGGTAGATGGCATGATGCACCAAATGCACGCCCTTTTGCTCGTCCAATCGCCCGATATAGGCCACGATAGGCTTGTCAACATCCTGCAGTAGCAGCCGATCCCGCAGAGCTTTTTTGTTTTTAGCTTTATTTTCCAGCGTTTGAGCAGTGTAGCGCACGGGGATAAAGCGGTCGATCTCCGGGTTCCAAATGTCGTAATCGATGCCATTCAAAACGCCGCGAAACTTGTGCCGGTGCAAGTAGAGGGTATGGCCAAGTCCATAGCCGTAGTCGCCAAATTGCACCTCCAGCGCGTGATTGGGAGAGACCGTAGTGACAAAGTTGGAAAAAACAATTCCCCCCTTCATAAAGTTGAGAGAAAAGGGGTTGAAGTTATCGCGCAAACGGTCGTAGTGGAAGTAGTAGGGTTCGCGGTTGAGGCCGGTAGCCCAAAGAATCTCTGGGCCGCCAAAGCCTTGGTGTTTGAAGTTGTGAATGGTGTAGCACACCCGCTGGTTTCCCATGCCGTGGTACTTGTAGATCTCAAACAGCAGCACCGGTACCAACCCTGTCTGCCAGTCGTGGCAATGGATGATGTCGGGGCGCTTGTTGCTTTGTAGGAGAAACTCTAGAGCCGCCTTGCTGAAAAAAGCAAAACGCATGTTGTCATCCGGGCAGCCGTAATAACACCCGCGATTAAAGAAGTTGTCTCCTGAGTGAGGCTCAATAAAAAAGCAAAGGCGGCCATGCACCCAGCCGCAGTACACCGAGCAGTGAATGGCTCCCCCGTACCAGGGCACCCAGAGATCGCGATAGGCGTCGTGCAAACCCCAGATCTGGTCGTAGCGCATCGTGTCGTACTTGGGCAAAACCAGCTCGACACAGTGGCCCCGCACCTCCAGCTCGCGGCTGAGGCCGTACACCACATCCCCCAGTCCCCCCGCCTTGATAACCGGGGCGCATTCAGACGCAATCTGCACGATGTACATTTCGAGACCTCCCGTAGCACCGCCTTAGCCTTCTTTACAAACGATAATCTTTTTGGCCTCGACAGAACATCCCTCCCAATGGCAAGGGATCCCTGCACTGGGGAACAACCTCTGGGCCGACCGGGTTCGAGCCCCAGCTGCGCCGTTTGCCGGGGATCCTGATCTACGAGAGCAGCCCTCTGGGCAATTATGGGCATTTCGATTCAAACTAGAAACGTTGAATGCACGGGGCCAGAAGGCTTTTCAAGGACTCCGTCCCGCTGGCGCGATCAGTAGCCCAGGCCTCTCACCCTAACCTGAAACGCGACTATGGACGGCTGATCCCGCTGGGGCGGTACCGTTCTTCGAGCCAAGTGCGCAGCTCATCTTCCGGGAAGGCGGCAGCCAAGGTGCCCGTTCTGGGATCGTGGGCATGCCAAAGAACATGGCCGGATGGATCCTGGCTTTACGGTAACTGCAGCCGGCTGCACCTCCCCTCGTCTCTTGCGAGCAGGCTTACTCTCTCCGGCTAGGGGTAGCCAGGGATCCTTCAAGGTCACGCGAACTCAATACCACTGCTGAGCGTAAAGGCGCTGCACCAAATAAAACACGAATAGGTTGACATCCACGCGCCGCTCGTCGATCATAAAAGACTCGATGGTGCTGGCCGGGGATCCTTCGGTGGTACAGCGGAAGAACTTGCGGCCATTCAAGGATCCCTCAGCAAACAGCACGCTAAATTGCTTCTTGCCTCCTGCAAACGCGCCGACCAGCGTCTTGCCTTCCAGGCGCAGCTCCAGATCGCTGACTCCGCGCTTTTGAAAAGCCGCAATGGCTGCCGGGATCACCTCTTCCGTGATCTGTTGCTCGAAGGGCTTTTCTTCCTTAGCAACTTTTTTCGCAGCGGCTTTGGGGGAATCCTCAGCAGCAGGCTTGGCAGCTTCAGCGGGTTTCTCGGCAGCAGCGGCCTCGGGGGTGGGTTCTCCAGACATGGGGAAACGCTCCGACAATCAGATGGGTAAAAGCCTTAGATGCAGAACAATCAAAAACTCTGTCCAGAACCGGCAAAGAGCTAGCCCTTGGGGATGTATTGGCCGACAATTTCTTCAGCAGGGATCTGGGGAAAGCCCATGCTGAAGTTGGGGGCACGCCCCTGCAGGTTATAGGCGATCTCCCCTTGCTTGAGCAGGGAGCGGATGAAATGTTCCAGGTCAGACCCAATGCGGCGGATATTGTACTCGGTCAAGTCTCGCCCCCGGTATTCTTCCACCAACTCTTCGAAACGGGCATAGACCTTTTGCAGGGCAGCATCAGTCCAGACCAGCTCGTTGTCCGGATCCACATCGAGGGTAAACAGGTCGTTGCGGGGCACGAAGTTGTTGTCTGCAGTAACTTCACCGGCAAAGATATGGACGTGGCGAGTGGTGCATTTCAGCATTGCGATGGCTCCGCTCCGGATCTAACCTAATAAACAGCGTATCACTACCTAGCGCTTGTGGGGGATCCGCTATTTGCCCTCGACTTGTTCCGGCCCTCTCTATGTCTGCTGTTAATGTCTGCTGTTATTCCCCAACTGGAACGCCTGCACATAGAGGTGACCAACGTTTGCAACTTTAAGTGCGAGTTTTGTCCAGATGGGATCATGCAACGGCGGCGGGGGCACATGGAGCCCGCGCTGCTGGAGCAGATTTTGGAGGAAGTAGCGGCAACAGGGCTGGCCCGCGTGATGGCTTTTCACCTGATGGGGGAGCCGCTGCTCTACCCATACCTTTTCGAGGGTATTCGCAGGGCCGCTGAGCTTGGCCTTCGCCTGCACCTGACCAGCAACGGCAGCACCTTTGCCCTCTGGCCGGAGCACATTGAAAAGCTGAACCGCAGCCCCTTTGCTAAGCTAACCATTTCCCTGCAAACTCCCGATCCAGTCACCTTCAGCATTCGCGGAGCACCTCCCCGCCTCACGCCGGAGCGCTACTTTGCTGGGATTACCCAATTTCTGCAGGTGCACTTGCGCTCCTCCAGCCCTACGCAGGTGCATCTCAAATTCCTGGATACTAGCCCCCACCCGTTTTTGGTGCCGCATAAGGCTCTTTCGGTGATCGATTCTGCACAGCAGATGCGCGCTCAGCTCTCGGCTTGGGCCAGACGAGCTTTGCAAGGGATCCCGGATGCACCGGCTCTCGATTGGGTAGAAGCCCAGATTGCTACTTACCGACCGGGCCGCTGGCAGCAGATCCGCATCCATCCCCGCTTGGTTTTGGAAACGTTTCCCTTGGACAGTTGGGGCAACGTGGAGACAGACCGGGTAATCCCAGCTCGCTGGGGATACTGCAATGGCGCTTCCGGTCAGGCGGGGATCCTCTACGACGG
Organism: Synechococcus sp. R5-13; assembly: GCF_047462015.1. NCBI lineage: Bacteria > Bacillati > Cyanobacteriota > Cyanophyceae > Synechococcales > Synechococcaceae > Synechococcus > Synechococcus sp. R5-13. Next base: position 22,030 of record NZ_JANSIL010000080.1, read on the forward strand.
CACGGTGGTGCCCTGTTGCAAGGACTATGAAGGGCAAATCCCGCTGGGGCAAGTGACGCTGGGGGGATCCCTGGCCGAGATTTTGCGGGGCCAACCGGCCTGTGCGCTGCGGCGGGGGTTCAATCGTCTGCAGGTGAACCATCCCGTTTGCCAGCGCTGTATGGGTGGAGACACTTGCATCAAAGCCTTGGCCAGACAAGTGGGTTCCGTTGTCTACTTCAAGGTGTATCGGCCTTGGAAACAGAGGCTGGATCCCGGTTGGGGACAAGTGTAGACAGTTTCGGGAAAAGTCAACGCCCCACAGCAGCGGTTTCCCTGCCGTGGGCATAGCAACAACGTGACTTTCTTTCGTGATTTCTTCTAAGGGGCTCAAGCCTTGGGAGGGAGTTCCAAGGCCAGCGGCCCCAGCAAGCCCTTGCGGTAGTCGTTGAGAACTTGCCGTGCCGCCCGCTGGGGATCCCCTTGATACCGCCGCTCGGCCAACTCCTGCACTGCGGCACCACCGGGAGGGATCGGATCCGGCCAACCGTAGCGCTTTTGCAAGAGAGATCCGGCTTGGGGCTGCACCCTCAGCACTTGATCCAAAAAGTGGGCCGCCACCCGTTCGGGATCGTAGGCCGCTTCGCCGATGTCATCGCAGATGGCCAATAGAGAGGCCGCCTGTTGATCCGGCAGAGAGGGCGGTAGGATGCCCGGCGAGTCCAACAGATCCAACTCTCCCCCCAGCCGCACCCACCGCAGTTGCCGCGTCACCCCAGGACGTGCTGCGCTCTCAGCTGCCCGCCGCCCCAACAGTCGATTCAGCAAAGCAGATTTGCCCACATTGGGAAAGCCCACCACCACCGCCCGAACGGCCCGCGGTCGCATTCCCCGCTGTTGACGCCGCATATTGACCGATTGCCCCAGTTGCAAGACCGCCTGCTTGAGGCGATTCACCCCTTCTCCTGAGCGGCCATTGGTGGGATAGACAGGGATCCCTTGCCGTAAAAAATACTCCTGCCAAGCTTTCAGATCCCCAGCCTCAATGCAGTCCGCCCTGTTCAGAGCCAGGAGGCGAGGTTTTTCCCCCAGCCACCGGCCCAGCTCAGGATGACGACTGGCCAACGGGATCCGCGCATCCAACACCTCGATGACTGCATCCACCCGCTGCAACTCTTCCCGCAACTGGCCAATTGCCTTGGCAATATGGCCGGGATACCACTGGATGGCCGGAGAACTCATGCCGCCAGAACCCTAGAAGTGGACAGCAGAAATCAACAGTGGGATCCAATCTAGCCCGATTCCCCAAAAGAGGCTCGACCTGCCGGCTGAAGTAGCCAATAATACAACGTGAGTGCCGCTGGGATCCCTTTCCTGGGCAACCTAATGTTTAACCAAAGGGGGTGCGGGGGCAACAAGCCCCGCGCTCTACCCGCAGGGTTAGCGTCGGGATACATGGATCCCTGCATGCTATACCATTATCTTTTTTAGGTTGTGTTGATCTTTCATTTGAGCCAAAAGAGAGCACTGACGAGATAGAGAAAACTCAAGAAGT
>NZ_JANSIL010000081.1:0-13389 GCF_047462015.1 Synechococcus sp. R5-13
TGCTGTAAACCACCCCAGAGGCTCGTGGTTGGCTTGCCAACTGCAGGGCTACTAAAAGCCCGCTCTGTACCGCCTAGCGGTTGATGTCGGGTAGTTTACACCAGCTCTAGGTGGATCTCCGCTTTTAGCCGTTGGGGGAGGGAAATTTTGAATACATCTCCCTGATTCATTTCGTGGGCATCTTCCATGCTGGCCAGGGCTTCCACCACTTCTTCGGAGTTGGCGGTTAGCACCACAACGGGGCGCTCGCAGGCAATGGGGAAATCGTGCCACGTGCCGAGGTGCAGCAGCAGCCCATGCCCGGCAGGGAATCGCAGGGCTTGTACTTTGTCGAGATCGGGAGCTGCTTTGGGATGGTTGGGAGGAGCCATCACCATGATGAACGGCTCTTGCCCCAGGCCGACAAACAACTGGGTCATACGCATGTGGCGCTCCAGCCAGAGCACAGGTGGATATCCGGGCAGGATCTTAGCCGTACGGATAACGGCTCTGCCGGTGTATTGAAAGTCGATGTTCTGTCCTTCCAGGACACGCCCCTGATAAAAGGGGATCCCCAGCCCAGGATTGGCCACATCGTCCCCTATAAGTTGACCGAAGGGTTGCACATTTTCTGGGGTGGCATCCACAATCGGCACCCGGACAACGGTGGTGGCAGTTGCAGTCGTGCTCATGGTTTGCATCCTCGCTCTTGATTGGACTGGGGTCAATTGGATTGGAGTCAGGCTTTCTATCTTAATTGTCTTACTGAGAGCAATAGGTAAAGAAACGGTTTTCCCGGTAACGGTCTATACATCTTTGATTCTTATTTAATTCTTAACTTTTAATTCTTAACTTTGATTCTTAACTTTGTTCTTCTCGAGGGCTTTGCGGGTTAAACCACCGCTCGATGATGTGGCGAATTTGCCGGGCGGCAGTGCCATCGCCAAAGGGGTTTTGGGCTTGGGCCATGCGGGCATAGGCTTGTGGGTCTGTGAGCAATTCTCGGGCTGCCTTCAGGATCTTTTCGGGGTGTGTGCCTACCAGGCGGGCGGTGCCGGCAGCAATCGCTTCAGGACGTTCGGTGGTCTGCCGCAGCACCAGCACCGGTTTGCCCAGGGCAGGGGCCTCTTCTTGAATGCCGCCGGAGTCGCTGAGGATGAGGGTACAGCGCTGCATGGCGCTCACCCAGAGGGGATAGTCCAGAGGCTCAGTGAGAAAAGCCCGCTCATGGGATCCCAACAGGGCTTGCAGGGGATCCCGCACCAAGGGGTTGGGATGGAGGGGCAAAAGAAGGGCGGTATCGGGAAACTCGGCCAAGATCTGCAGCAGAGCCTTGCCGATGGCGGTTAGGGGATCCCCCCAATTTTCCCGCCGGTGCACGGTAACCAACAGGACACGGTAGCGCTGCCAGTCCAGCCCGGGAATGGGGCAGGGGATCCCTTGGGAGGCCACTTGCAGTAGGGCGTCGATGACAGTGTTGCCGGTGCAATGGATGGATCCCACCACGTGGCTTCGCTTCAGGTTGTCAACGGCTTGGGGGGTAGGGGCAAAGTGCAGGCTGGCCAACTGGGAGATCAGGCGGCGATTGGCCTCTTCGGGGAAAGGATTGTAGAGATCATCGGTGCGCAGTCCGGCTTCCACATGCCCGACCGGGATCCGGTGGTAAAAAGCTGCCAAGGCGGCAGCGAAGGCGGTGGTGGTATCTCCCTGCACCAAAACCAGTTGAGGATGTTGCTCTTGAAAGTAGAGTTCTAGGCCCCGCAAGGTGGCTTCGGTGATGTCCGTCAAGCTTTGGCGGGGGCGCATGATCGCCAGATCCCGATCCGCTTGCAGACCGAATAGCCGCATCACCTGATCCACCATTTCCCGGTGTTGTCCGGTCAAGATCAGCTCGGTGCGCAGATGGGGACTGGCACGCAGGGCTTGAATCACCGGGGCCAGCTTAATGGCTTCGGGCCGTGTGCCCAAGATCACGGCAACGAGGGGAAGAGAGGCCATAAGCTCAAGGACATCGGCACCTGTAGGAGATGGGAAGCGCAGCTCATTGAAGCAAGGCCACCAACAAACCACTAACAAAAACCACTAACAAAACAGAGGCGGCGAAGGGCGTGGGTTGCTCAAGGTCGCAAGCCACCGAGATGTAGACTCTGCTGAGTCAGGCTGAGGGCAATGTCGAGACGAGAGGAACCACAAGGGGGCTATTGCTGCTCACCCCGATCTTACCCCTCCAGCTGCCCCGCCGATTGTTCACCGGATGAGCTGGAGAAAAAGGGTTGACGGGATCCCACTCCTGCAACTAGCCTAAAGGGGGCTGAAGAGATCCTCTTCTGGCTGTCCGGGTTGTTTTGGTTAACCTTTTTGGAGGAAAACGTTCAACAGCATGGACGCTTCCGGTAGTCGTAGCGCCAGCCACCAGTGGATGGTCTTCGAGGAGCACGTTCTTGAAGATTGGGCTCTTACTGGTGTCTTCCTTTTCCCCGCTGACAGCTTCTGTCGTCGCTTGAGAGGATCCCGTTTCGCCAACGCGAAGGGGTGGGAGAGTTTTCCCGGCTAGCTTTTGACTTGGGTGGCTCTCTCAGTCGGCGACGAACAGATGAGCTGAGCAGAGCCTTACCTGAGCAATGGGTTTGTGCAGCCCTGTTCAGAAAAGGGGAGATCAGGAGTAATTCCGAGGGGATTCCCCTTGACTTTCCCGTTGTGGGTTTTGGGGTTTCCGCAGGCCTGGGGATCCCTTGGAGTCCCTTTTATCGGCTTGGGCGCTTGCGATCCAAGCTGGGCTTGGAGGCCTGGCGCTAGACCTACGGCTTGCTGCGCGGCCATCCAAGGGTTTCAGGGCTTCCCTGTGAGCCTCGAAGCACCGGTTGGCTGTTGACCTCCTGGTTCTCTTCATCCCGGCTGACCCCAACGTTCGGAGGTTTATCATGCGGCACAACATTCTTCGCGATCTCCTAACCCCTGCTTCCTTGGAAGCCGCCAAGCGAGAGGCCAACCGCGCTCCCATTGCCGAGCTGGTGCAGCAGTTGATGGAGATTTCACCTCGGCAGCGGGTTTTGGCTTTCCGCTTGCTGGAAAAAGACAAAGCCATTGCAGTGTTTGAGTATCTGCGGCCCGAAGAGCAGGCCGATCTCATTCGCAGCATGGAAAGCCCAGAAGTGATCCGGCTGGTAGAAGCCTTACCTCCGGATGAGCGGGTGCGTCTGTTTGAGGAGTTGCCGGCCAAAGTAACCAAGCGCCTCATTGCCAACCTCAGCCCAGAAGCTCGGGAAGCAGTGAATATCTTGCTGGGTTATCCAGAGCGCAGTGCCGGTCGGCTGATGAACCTGCGCTACTTGTCGGTACGGGATACCCTCACCGTCGGGGCTGCTCTGGCCAGCGTGCGGGACTCCCAACTGGGAGACGATGAGCTGGATGTGATCTTTGTGGTAGATGAGCAACGGTTCTACAAGGGTCTCATCCGCACTGTGCGGCTGGTGAAGGCGGATCCCGACCTACCGATTCGGGAGCTGATTGAAGGGGTTGATACTGTGGCGCGGGTTACCGACCGGGATCTCCAGGCAGCTCGTTTGCTCAAGGATTCGGGCTTGCCGGCTATTCCGGTGGTCGACAGTGAAGGACGCTTGGTGGGTGACATCACTTTTGAAGATGTGATCAATTTGGTGGAAGAAGAGGCTACGGATGCTGCTCTGGCCCAGGCAGGGGTGGCTAGCTTGCTCAGCCGAGACAAGGTTTGGAGCGAGCGCCTGGTTAAAGGCTCCCGTTGGTATGCCGTCCGCCTGCGCATCACGTTTTTAATCATCACCTTGATTGGCGGCATGTTGGTGGGGGGAGTGATCGAAACCTTTGAGGAGGTGTTGGAGGCGGTGACGGCAGCGGCTATTTTCATCCCCTTGGTCATGGATATGGGCGGTAATGTCGGTACCCAATCTACGACCATCTTTGCCCGTGGCTTGGCTTGGGGCCACATCAACGTGCGGCAGTTTCTCCCCTATTTGCTGCGGGAAGCCAGCATTGGTGGCATTATCGGTGTGATCCTGGGGGCCACGGCTGGGGTGATTGCCTACTTCTGGCAGGGGGCACCCAATGGGATCCCACAATTGGGTCTAGCGGTGGGCTTGGCTCTGGCCATTGTCCTCACTTTGGGGGCTATCTTGGGCGCCATTTTGCCCTGGGTGATGTTAAAGCTGGGCTTTGACCACGCTCCGGGAGCGGATCCTTTTATCACCACCATTAAAGACTTCACCGGCCTCTGGGTGTATTTCACCCTGGTGGCTTGGCTAGTCGGGGTTGAAGTGGAGCTCTAGGGCTGCGCCGGCGCTGGATCCAGGGGGCACCTCACCGGCAAAGCGCGTTCCAGGAACGAATAATCCAGCCCTTCTTGAGAAATCAGCCTTTCAGAGTCTCGCCACAAGGCCATCGCGACGGCGGCGCAGAGCACTTTTACGAGGTGTCCTTTGACCAACGAAGGGTTACAGAAAACATTTAGGAGGTGTGCCATGACCTTGAAAGTTCTATCTCCCTTGGCTGCTGCTCAATTTCGGTCACGGCTGCAGCAGTATGCCTATCGGGTGGGCATAACCTGTGCTTTAGAAACAGGTGGTAAGCTGGCCCCAGAATCCGCCTTTGCTCAACTGGAAGCCCTCTGGCAAACCTTGCAACAGGAAGCCACTGCCCTTGGGATCCCAGATGAGGATGGCTAAACTTTATCCTTTCACGAGAACCGGAGCATGACCTGGATTGACTTCACCTTGCGTTTGGCCGTTGCCTTTGTCCTGGGATCCCTCATTGGCCTGGAGCGACAGTGGCGGCAGCGCATGGCCGGCTTACGCACCAACACCTTGGTGGCCACGGGTGCAGCTTTGTTTGTCATGCTCTCAGTTCTCACCCCTGATGAAAGCAGCCCGACCCGTATTGCGGCCCAAGTGGTATCGGGGATTGGCTTTTTGGCCGGTGGCGTGATCCTCAAGGAAGGAGCCAGCGTCCGTGGCCTGAACACCGCCGCCACCATCTGGTGTGCAGCCGCGGTGGGAGCCTTTGCCGGATCGGGGTACATTCCCCAAGCTGCCATTGGGGCCGGAGCTGTGTTGATCTCCAACGTTGTGCTGCGTCCACTGGGCTACCGCATCAACCAGCAGCCTTTGAAAGGCACAGAACTGGAACTGGTCTATGAGTGTTCGTTCATCTGCAAAAGCCAAGCAGAGGCCCACATCCGCGCCTTGCTCTTGCAAGGCATAGCTCCCACCCATCTCAAACTGCGCGCCCTCTACAGCGAAGACCTGGAGGACAAGCCCGATCTGGTCAAAGTCGAAGCAGAGCTGGTCACCCAAACCCGCGATGACCAGGCCCTGGAACTTGTCGTCAGCCGCCTCAGCCTAGAGCCAGGTGTGATCACTGCCCGATGGCGGATCATCGAACAGGAATTTGGCTGATCCCGGATCCCAGCAGCTCCCAACCGGTCAGCAACGCAAACACCAGAAATAAGCCGCCCCCCACCCAATGCACGGCGCGTTCAGAGATGTGAGCTGCTAAAAAACGACCTCCCACCACCGCCAGCCCCACCATCAGCCCATGGCCAAGGGTAGCCCCTGCCCATACACTCAATCCCGGGTGGGTGGCCGCCAAGGAGACGGTGGCAATCTGGGTTTTATCCCCCAACTCGGCCAAGGCTGTCAAGCTAAAGGCTTCCCACACAATAGCCCAAGCACCGCCGCGGCCCGCCCCTTTTTCTTCTGCCTGCTCCACCAGCCTGAGGGCTTCTTCCTCTTCTTCTTTTTCCTGCTGGGGAGTCATCTTGTAAGCTTGCCAGAGCATTCTCAGCCCAAAAGCCGCGAAAACCCCAGCCGATAACACTCTCACGCCCAGGGGTGGCAGCAGCTTGAAAAGCACCTTCCCGGCCACCACCGCCAGCAAGGTCATCACGGCCAAAGCCAGCCATGTTCCCAAGAAAACCCAGCGGCGCGGGTGCCGCATAGCGAGAATCAGGGGGGTAAAAAAGGTTTTATCCCCAAACTCTGCTACCGTAACCAACAGCAAACTTGACGCAAAACCAGCCCACATCGTTTAGCCTCCAACCTCTCTTGTGTGTGGAATCGGTTCACACCTAGAGGTGAAGGCTGGGAAAGTCAGACGGACTCACCAAGCTCACCTCTGCGTGAACTCAGTGAAAGTCTCGTCACCAAAGCAGCCTGCCGGGCTTGCTTTGTCTCTTGCACCGGGCTGTTTTTAGCCAGTATGTCGATGCAGAGGGCGGTAAGCCGCCTGACTACTCCCTTTCCGTCTGAATGGTAGCATGCTGAGCTCCCAGTGGGAGTAGTTCATTTCCGATGGGATCCCCCAAGACTTGCTGTGCCTTGGCCGATATCAGTGCCGCGCATCGCTTACCAGAGGATTGTGAAGGAGCGGCAGGCTATTATGATCACGGTTGAGGAGAAAATCAGGGGAAAACCACGTGGATGCAAAGTTAGTCTTGGTGGGGGTTGCTCTTGTCCTCTCTCTGGCAAGTTTCTACTTCGGCACCCGCAACGGCTTTTACGACACCGACAAGTATCACGGCAATGGCTCTGCTCATTAGAGCCGGGCGCTGGTGATTTTTTTATGGATCCCTTGCCCAGAAGGGCTTCCCTCCAGAATACAGGCAACGTCGGCGAGGGCTGGGTGCGGCAATATCTCTGTCAGCAGGGCTGGCAGATCCTGGCCCAGCGGTGGCGCTGCCCTTGGGGCGAGCTGGATCTGGTTGCCCACAAAGCTGATGTGCTGATTTTCGTAGAGGTGAAAACCCGTAGCCCCGGTAGCTGGGATCGAGGCGGGCTTTTGGCGGTTGGGATCCCCAAGCAGCGACGCTTGATCCGGGCTGCCCAAGCCTTCTTGAGCCAGCATCCCCACCTCTCCGAGTTGTCCTGCCGTTTTGATGTTGCGCTGATAGAACGTCGGGCCTCTGGGGAAGGGGTAAGCTATGCTTTGGTTGACTACCTGCCAGCGGCTTTTGAGATTTGTTGAAGCAAACTTATCTCACTTGTCAAGGCCATCTGCACCAGTACAATTGCCGTTTTGCCGCTATTGCCAAACGCTCAGTTTGTCTTTTTGGTTCTGCCCAACGCTGCCATCATCCAACAATTTCGGCAACTGCCAAATAAGCTCCAAAGTGCGAGATGGCATCGATGCTTCTTGAAATGCTTAACCCAAAGATTTCCGGTTTTTAACTGATTTTTAACTGTCTCTTGAGTTGCATTTCCGTTGATCAGCATCGCTGTGCCGAGCCGATCTTAACAGCTCTACGATGCAGATCTCAGACAGGATAGGCAAGATTTGCATCGAGACTGTCAGTAGAAAGAATCTTTACAGACAAAATATTGTTTATCCTGAGAAGAGGGGTTTGTGTTTTTGAGGATTGGGCCTATGTATGCGGAGCAACCCAAGGGGGGATCCTCCAGCAGCTGGAAGCGCCGTCAGTTGAAGCTGGCCAACGTCGCTGCTGGGTTTGCCTCGGCAGTACAGCCGATCTTTGCCCAAACCATCATCACCGATAGCGAAGGATTGGAAGCCAGCCCCGTCACCATTCCCACCCCAGATGGCGAGATCCCTGGCTATCGTGCCAAGCCGACCGGCTCTGGCCCTTTTCCACTGGTTTTGGTGGTGCAAGAGATCTTTGGTGTACACGAACACATTCAAGACATTTGTCGCCGCTTGGGGAAGTTGGGCTATGTGGCAGTGGCTCCCGAGCTGTTTTTCCGGCAGGGGGATGTTTCTCAGCTGCAGAGCCTTGAGGAGATTCGCGCCATCGTCTCCCAGGTGCCCGATGCTCAGGTGATGTCGGATTTGGATGCGGCGGTGGATTGGGCAATTGGCAACTCAGGTGCGGATCCAGAGCGGGTGGGCATTACTGGCTTTTGCTGGGGTGGTCGAATCACTTGGTTGTACGCGGCTCACCGACCCGGCTTGAAGGCGGGTGTTGCCTGGTACGGTCGTTTGGTGGGAGAGTCCACACTCTTAACCCCAAGGCATCCGCTGGATGTGGCAGCCAGCCTGAAGGCACCTGTGTTGGGTTTGTATGGTGGTGCAGATACCAGCATTCCCTTGGAAACGGTGGAGCAAATGAAGTCAGCTCTGGAAGCTTGCGGAGATCCATCGCAGTTGATCATCTACCCGGATGCTCCCCACGCCTTTTTTGCCGATTATCGCCCCACCTATCGCCCAGAAGCGGCTGGTGACGCTTGGGAACGGTTGCAGGCTTGGTTTCGAGAACACGGCTTGGCCCAGGGATCCCGGTCTCAATGATGGGATCTCATCTGTTTCCGTCGGCAGGACGGAGTCTTTTTTTGACTGCGCCGAAGGCAGAGCTTGGGGCAAGCTGGTATATTCCTAGCCATCTCAGGGAAACAGCATGAAAGCGCATGAGTTCTGGGCTCGTACCGACAGCCAAGGTCAACTGATCTTGCCCATGAAGGCGCAGGAACAATTGCCCAAAAATCGAGTTGTGCGGGTGCTGGTGTTGGTAGATGAGCAGGAGCTGGCTCCGGCGGATCCTTCACAGGAGCAGTTGCCCACTGCCTCGCCAGATGAGGAGCATCTTTGGTATGGAGCTCCCACCGTTCCCTACGATGGCATTTAGCGCATGGGATCTTGGCCGGACAGCCGCCAGCGGTTTAGGCGCGAGAGGGTATCTGCATCCAAGTAGGCATCAATGCCCCGCTTGCTCGATAGCCGTTTTGGTTGGACGCGCCGGATCTGCTGCTGGGCCTGCTGCACTTCATCCCACAATTGTTCTGCCGAGACCCATTCGGCGTTGTAGCCACCGATCACCAATTGCTGGACACGATCGGAGGTAGCCACCCGTACCCGACACCCATCCCTCTGCAACTGGGCACACAGCCGTTCAATACAACTGTCGGCGGTCTCGCCATAGGAGGTATACAGGATCTCGATACCCGAAGGGGAGCGCTCTTGCCGGGCTGGAGTGGGTTGGGCGTAGGCATCGTACACCACGGTCGCCTGGTAGCCCCGGAAGGCCACATAGTTGGCCAAAGATTCCACCAAGCGCAGACGGGCCAATTCCATCAGGGAGCGACGCGCTAACTGGCTCAGGGTGGGCCAAGCTCCGATGATGTTGTAGCCATCAACCAAGAGGAAGGTGGGAGAGGAGGCTTGCATGGATGGCGGTGGATCCCTTGTCCGGGATCACACTTCTTAATCTTAATCTTTATCTTATTTTTAATCTTAGTACCCAGCCTTAAAGGTTACCCCACTACTCCGAATGCTCCGATACTTTCCCGGTTGTGAGCAGATCACGGTCTGCGCTGAATCCAATAGGTGGTGAACAGTTCGCCACTGGCCTGTTTCTGAATTTTGCCCCCCAAGGCTGCGATGCGCCGCTCCCACTCCGTTAGGGGGGTGAAAATCGGTTCGGTGCCTTTGAATAGCTCGATGAGGCCCCATTGTTCCGCCCACACCGAGTCGGGATTGACCACTTCAATAATCACAGGTGCAGCCGGTCGCAACACTCGCATCAACTCTGCCCAAACCGCGTCGAAGTACTCAATCGGGTAGTAGTACAAAAATCCGGTGGCAATGGCCAGATCAAATTGCTCCGACTCGTAGTTTTCCAAATGGTGGGCGGATCCCTGTTGCATTGACTTGAACAGCTTGGAGTTAAGCTGGGGTGCCCGCGAGCGAATAAAGCGCACAATCTCACCGCTCAGCTCATGGCCGTAAAAGTAGGCTTGCCAATCGTTCCAGGGATAGGTCAGGAAGCTTACCCCACAGCCCAAATCCAAACAGGCTTCCCGTTTTTTGGGGGCACGCAGTTGCCAAAAGGGGATCCCGAGGCGTTCTTGCAGGTGATCCCGCTGCTGGGCTTGCCAAAAAGGCAGTTGCTCCAGGTCTGGGGGAAGTTGCCAACCTGGCCGACCCAGTTGAATTTCCAGCTCCCGATTAAAGCGAGCAGCTACGGCAGCAAGGTAGGGATCCCAGCGTTCCCCAGTTTGTGGTAACTCCATCTGTTGATGGCTTTGTCGTGGATGGTTGTGGACTTAACTTGCACTTAACCTACACTACCAGGACTCTCGGCCCGTAGGCTCCCGGCTGCAGGGATCCATTTACCCAACTGTGGCTGCCGAGGATGGTGCCTGCCGGAATCTGAGCTTGGGATCCCAAACGGGTGTGGGCGCCGATGTAGCAGGGGGCGTGCAGTTGAGCGCTGGGATGGATCTCAGCCGTTTTGTGCACCCATATCCCCGGCGCCTGTTGCTGCACATTTTCTAAGGGAAAATCCGTCATTCGGCCCAGAAGAATGTCCAGTTGGCCGTGGTAGTAGCTGGCCGGCGTGCCCAGATCCCGCCAGTAGCCTGCGTGGAGATAAGCTTGCAGCCGGTGCCCTTGCCTGAGCAAATCGGGGAAGACACGCCGCTCAAAGCTGAGGGGATCCCCACTGGGGTAGTCTTTAAAAATGGCCGGATCCAAGACATAGGTGCCGGCGTTGATCGTGTCGGTGGTGAGGGTGAGGGCTTCTGCAGGGGTGGGTTTTTCCCGAAAAGATTGGATCTGGCCCCCTTCCCCAACTTCCACCAGGCCATAGGCGGTGATATCGTCCACGCGGGCGAGGGTGAGGGTGGCAATGGCCTTGCTCTGCACATGACATTGCATCAACGCCTGCAAATCCAGATCCGTGAGGATGTCGGCATTGAAAACCACCAAGGGATCCCCGGTGAAATAGGGCTGAGCCAGCACCAAAGCTCCTGCCGTATCCAAAGGCGTCTCTTCAGGAATGTAGCGGAGCTTCACCCCCAAAGCAGCGCCATCTCCCAGAGCAGCCTCAATTTGTTGGCCCAGATAACCCACGCTGAGCAAAATATCTGTCAGGCCGGCTCGGCGGCAGCGCCCGATCAGCCACTCCAAAAAGGGCACATCCAAAAGGGGCAACAAAGGCTTGGGTTGCAAAAAGGTAAAGGGCCGTAAACGAGTTCCTTTCCCACCCGCCAAGATCACCGCTTGCATAACCACCCTCAACCCCGTTCTCTTCCAAAGATATTGACATCCTCTCCGCCCAATTGCTAAGGGGGATCCATTGGGTCGAGCCAAATGTTTTCTGCTACCCAGAACGTCGATTCTCCGTTGCCCACAGAGGGATACGGATTGCCCCCCCGGGCAACACAGCACGAGTCTTGATCGCAAGTCTCAGGGGATGCCTTTCTGGAGGAGATATTTCAATCTCAATTGGGATTCATAAGCTCAATCCTGAGACAGTTGATTTGCCTTTTTTAGAGCATGTTTGGAGAATTGCGACCCGCTCGCCCCAGTCGGGAATAGCCACCCAAAGCGGCAGTGTCAGGTGATACTACCTTGCAACGGGAATTGTGACAGCCTTGGATAGCTTGGATGGATTCCAATGGGTTTGCCCTTCACCTTCATCTGAGGTTTTGCCGATGTCTGTTTCTCGACGCCGATCCCTACAAGCCCTTTGCTTGACCCTGGCCGGATGCTGGGCTCTAGGCACACACCAGGGATCCCTGCTGGCCCAAAGCAGAGACCTGTTGGCTCAAATTCAAGAGCGCGGGGTACTCCGGGTTTCCACCGACTCCAATTACCGTCCTCAGAGCTACCTCAATCCCGACGGCAGTTGGGAAGGATTTGATGTGGATGTGGCGCGCGAGATTGCCAAGCGCTTGGGGGTAGAGGCTGAGTTTTTGGATATCAACTTCGATGTCATCACCGCCGGATCTTGGAATGGCCGCTGGGATGTCAATGTCGGGTCGATGACCGTAACTGCCGAACGCCAGAAAGCTCTGCTGTTTACCATTCCCTACTACTACACCCCCGCCAGCTTCGTGGTCCACCAAGCCTCGACCCTGACCGATATCGCCGCTTTGGAAGGAAAGCGAGTTGGGGTGGGCACCGCCACCACCTATCAAGCCTACCTGGAGGGCAACCTCACTCTGGAAGGAGAGACCATCCAAGTTCCGGCCCCGCGGGTGGACATTCGCATCTACGACACCGATAGCCTGGCTCTGCAGGACTTGGCACTGGGGGATGGCACCCGCTTGGATGCAGTCTTGACGGCTTTGCCGACGGTTGAAAATGCCATTCGGGAAGGGCTGCCCCTGAAAACTCTGGGGGATCCGGTCTACTATGAAGCCTTGGCTGTGGCCTTGGATCGCTCCAGCCCTGCCCCTTCCGAGAGCTTGCAAGCCAAAATTAACGAAATCTTAGAATCCATGCATGCGGACGGCACGCTAACAGCCCTCTCGAAGCGGTATTACGGCATTGATCTGACGAAAAAAGCTGAGTGAGCAAAGACTCTATCCCACTGGAGCAGCCCATTTACCCACCGCCCCGGATTCGAAAAGGGATCCCGTTCCCGGTGGCCCAGGGGTTGTGGTTGGTTTTGTGGCTGTTGTTGTTGGTGTTCACCTTCAGCGGGGTACAGTTGGAGTTGGCCGGGATCCCCATCCGTACCTTGCGTCTCAACGGCAACTTTGTGCGCGAGTGGTGGTGGTTCATCTCGCAAGGGGTGGGCACTACTTTTCAACTGTCCTTGGTCTCCATCCTCTGTGCCACCACCTTGGCCTTTTTGTCGGCACTGGCGGGCCTCTCCCAAATTGCCCCTCTGAGCAGCCTCTCTGCTCTCTATGTCTCGCTGATGCGGGGCACACCTCTATTTCTGCAGTTTTTGTTCATCTACCAGGCTTTGCCGCAACTGGGTCTGGTGTTCGGCTCGTTCACTTCGGCAGTGCTGGCCTTGAGCCTGAACTATGGCGCCTACATGAGCGAGATCTTCCGGGCCGGGATCCAAGCCATTCCCATTGGGCAGCGGGAAGCCGCCTATGCCCTGGGGCTTAAGCCCTGGCAAACCCTGTGGTGCATCATTTTGCCGCAAGCTTTCCGAATTGTCCTACCCGACATTGGCAATCAATTCATCGCCATGCAGAAAGACACTGCCCTGGCCAGTGCCATTGCTTTGCAGGAGTTGATGGGCCGGGCTCGACAGGCAGGTTTGCCGCGCCAGCACTTCTTCGAGGCTTTGGTGGTGGCAGCGCTGTGGTACTGGCTGCTGACGTTGATCTTGTCATTTTTCCAGGGACGCTTGGAACGGTACCTGGCCCGCTAGAGGAGCCTGACTCTAATCCGGCCATTACTTTGGTGTCTGCTTGCATACGTTTGTGGTTGCCCACAAAGACCGGCTGTGCCGTTCGCGATAGCAGGGGGCTCCAAAAACAGCCAGAAAGCTGGGGGACATCATCCTGCACTGACCTGCCGCAGTGGGTGAAAGAGGATCCCTGCCACCTCAAGCGGAACGCCATTCAAGAGGCAGGGTTGGCCTTTCGAGAGAGCAAAGACCCGAAGTTTCGCAGCGTCAGCTAGAAATCGCAGGAGCCCCGCACTGTACCCGTAGGGTCAGTGTCGGGAGGAATGCGGAAGTTA